>CAYSCE010000201.1:0-6095 GCA_964429475.1 uncultured Bacteroidaceae bacterium
AAATAATCACTTTTCCATTGTCGTGAACTTCAGAAATTTCACCTATTTTATATTCGATTGTGTCTGCCGTTTGTGCCGATTCTTTGAATTTTTTCAAATAAGGAAACAACTTTTCATTTACAAAAGTTATTAAATCATCTCCCGTTAATGCTTTGTTATAATCCAATTCTGTTTTTTCAAACAACATACCGGCACTTTCTTTTCCGTATTTTTTTACAAAACAAGAATATATGAGACCTTGCAGCTTTTCGTCATCTTTGTTTTGAATAGTCTTTTCAAGTGAAATGACTGTCTGATGCAGACGATCGAATACGTAATACCGGTTACCGCTCATTCCATGAGCGCCACCCATATAATAATATCCGGATGACGAATAAATAACTATCGATTCATCCAAATATACAGGCAGAGAATAGTACAAATCCTCACGTGTACCCATATATGCGGCTTCCTCGTTTACAGAATCTGCATTTTCACTGTAAAATTCTTCAAGAAATTTCAGCTTGTTTTTTTGCATCGAAACTCTGTATTCATCAATATCCGAAACATCATTAAATACCGTTTTACGGATTACCGGCGCCATATCAAAAGTTGACATCGGGAAAGCTGCTCCTTCGTAATAACTGGCATAGGGCAATTCTTCATGATCATTCAGATGTCTGTTTTCTGACAAATACACCCACTCGAAATTTTTTGCGGCAGTTGGGTCATGATGCAGCTCGAAAGTCAACTCTTTTTTATCCGATGTCCATTTGCCTGAAAAAGAGTTTGCCGTTATTTTTCCAATAAATTTTTCCGAATGTAGTCCGTAATATGCGTCAAGAATCAAATAACCACTGCTATCCTGTCCCGAAAACTCAATGGGTTGCATAACCGAATTATAATAATATGAACCCTGATGGTAGCCATTGGGGCCGTTTTGCAGCAAATACATGGTGACAGGAATTTTACCAATGGTTCCGGTATAACACCAAAAAACACTTTTTGTTTCCTTCTGATCCATAGAGATTAGTGTCTGAGCCATGGATATCAATGTGGATACTGCAAGTAAGAACGTCAGAATATGCTTTTTCACATCAGTGAGTATTTACGGACATTCGATAAAAATCAAAAAACAAATAGCAATCAGGCTTTTAATTTTTCAATTAATGCCGATGCGATTTTCTCCCAGTCGCTTACAATTTTAAAATCCGAAGCATCGAATATCGGAGCATTGGCATCTTTATTCACGCTGATGATGAGCCCTGCATCTTTGATTCCGCAGGTGTGATGTGCTGCGCCCGAAATTCCGAAATTAATATACACTTTGGGTTTCACGGCTACGCCGCTGGTGCCTATCATGGTGTGTTCGCCCTGTTCGGTCCAGCCTTCATCCAGAGCCGGTCGTGTACATCCGGTGGCACCTCCGAGCAAAGAAGCGAGTTCTTCAAGTTGCGACCATTTTTCTTTACTGCCAATGCCAAAGCCACCGCCAATAATCACATCCGATTCATTCAATGGCTTGCGGCCGGTGGTTTCCTTGTGTACAGCCAACACCTCAATTTTATTTCCGACTGAAGACAAGTCGCAATCAAAGTGTTCAACAACTCCGCTGAAATCAGCCGGCTCTATTTTCTGCATAATGCCGCTTTTGATGGTAGCCATCTGCGGCCGGTGATTCGGTGTGAGAATATCGCCCAAAACTTTTCCTCCAAATGCCGGAACTACCTGGATAAACTGTTTGTTTTCGTCAATGCGTAGTTCGTTGCAATGCGCAGCCAGACCTGTTTTCAGCTTTGCAGCAACTGTGGGTGCCAGCTCCGAACCCGCATAGGTTGCGCCGATTAAAACAGTTTCGGGTTTGTATTTATTGATAAGCTGCGTCATTGCTTCGCCAAACAAATCGTTTCGGTACACATTCAATGAATCGTGATTACACACAATCACTTTTTGTGCACCAAAGCGAAACAATTCGGTTGCGTATTTTTCCTGATCATGACCAAGCAATGCGGCCCAAACTTCGGTATTGTTGCCCAGTGCGGCCGCCAGTCGTGTGGCTTCACCAAGCAATTCGAGCGAAGTGCCGGCTACTTTTTCATCTTTGGCTTCGGCGTAAACCAGAATATGTTTGTATTCGTTTATATTCATTTATTTGTGTGCAATTTTTCAATCATTCAAAGGCTGTCATACAGAGTTGCGTTGTTCTTAGCGATATTCCAGAAATTTCGTCGCAGTATCGAAGTATGTCAGTCTTTGGCACTGTCTATCCTTCGATACATCCGAAGTCAATCGGTTAAAGGCAGTCATTCTTCGGACACTCAGGATGACAGTGTTATTTATTGATTTTATTGTGATTCGACTTTTCATACAATCATTGTCTCACTCCTGCCTTACATAATTCCTGCACAATGCGGTCGGCAATTTCTTCGGGACTACCGCTGAGTTCAACTGTTTTTCTGTTGAGTTTCGGAGCATAAATATCTCCCGGTTGAGTAGGCGAGCCTTTTAACCCGATATAATTGTCATCAACCGGAAAATCGCCATAATGAAGTACTGTCAACGGTTTCGACTTGGCTTTCAACATGCCCATAATGTTGGTCAATCGGGGTTTGTTTACTTTTCGTGTAACGCCAAGAACCGCTGGCAGAGCCACTTTGTAATCAATTGAACCGTCTTCGGAAAGAGCTGTCAATTGTAACGAATTGTCAGAAAACGTCAACGAACAAATGTTCATCACATGCGGCAATCCAAGCCATTCGCCGAGTTGGGCAGATACCTGTCCTGTACTGCCATCGTCGCTTTCATTACCGGTAATGACCAGATCAAATGGTCCCTTTGCCTGAATGGCAGCGGCGAGCGTGTATGAAGTGGTTAACGTATCGGCACCGGCAAAGACACGGTCGCTTAGCAGAAAACCTTCGTCGGCGCCCATGGCAAGTGCTTCAAGAATGTTGTCCCGTGCGCTCTCTGGAGCCATAGTGAAAACGGAAACTTTTCCCTGATTTTTGTCACGCAGTGCCAGTGCGGCTTCCAGCGCATGTTTGTCGAGATCGCTGATCACGGTTGGAATGCCTTCGCGCACCATCATTCGGGTTGCGGGGTCGATGGTAATTTTATCGTAGTACTTTGAATCAGGTACTGCCTTTACACAAACTGCAATATTCAACGCCATAATGCCTGATTGCTGTTTTATTTTTTGATTAACGAAGCTGATTTCCGGCTACAATAATTCCCATAATCTGCGAAGTACCGCCTGAAGGAATAATAGCCATGGCATCGCGCAGGAAGCGTCCTGCAGGATATTCATTAATTACGCCGTATCCACCCATCAGATCAATGGTGCGTTCAGCAGCTTTAACTGCATTGCGCGATACGAACAATTTGGCAGCCGCTACTTCGGGAGCGCACTGGACGCCGCTGTCATAAATGGAAGTGGCATTATACAACATTGCCTGTCCTGCTTCGTAATCAACCTGATTATCGGCAATAATCAGCTGAATGGCTTGCAGTGCCGAAATGGGCTTTCCATACACGATTCGTTCTTTGGCAAATTTCACCCCTTCCTCGCAGCAGCCACGAATCACGCCCAGCGCAATAGCGGCCATTCCCGAGCGGCCAAAATGACCGATGGTATGCATGGCAATTTTACTACCGTCGCCTTCTTTTCCAATCATGCAATCGGCAGTCACTTTCAGATCATTGCAAATTACATCGCCGGTTACAGAGCCGCGCAGACCGAGCTTGTGTTCTTTGCGTCCGGCCGACCAGCCCGGAGTTCCTTCTGGAACGATGACGGCACTGATTATTTTACGACCTTTCTCATTCACGCCGCTGGTGCCGGTTACAACATTAATCACGGCATTATGCGAATTGGTGATAAAGCATTTGCGGCCGTTGATCACATAACCTTCTTCGGTTTTTTCGATGGTTGTATTCTGGTTACCAAAGTCTGATCCGCCGGTAGGTTCGGTAACAGACAGGCCTCCGATTTTTTCACCGGAAATAAGCTGAGGCAGATATTTCTGCTTTTGTTCTTCGGTGCCGAAATTCAGAATGGCTGCAATTGCGAGATCGTGGGTCATCATAGCAATGCCAAGTCCTGCTGAATGACGCGAAATTTCTTCAAGTACGATGGAACGTTCGGTCAGGCCCAGGCCGGGTCCGCCATATTGTGTCGGAACAAAGATTCCGAAAAAGCCCATCTGTCCGAGTACCGGCCACAAATGATCGGGGCAAACATCTTTTTCATCCCATTCCGCTGCATTCGGAGCGATTTCCTGTTCAACATATTCTCTCACCAACTTCTGCAGTGATTTCTGGTCGCTATTGAAAAACTGAAACATATTGTGTTTTTTTAACTTGTTTATTGCGTAAATTTCAAACATTAAAAACCTGCTATTCACATTTCGACTCCGCTCAATGTGACAGCAAGTTTTTTTGCTGTTTATTTTTTGTCGGCTGCAGGATCTGCAATGTTTTCGGTGATTCCGGCAATTTTTTTAGCAAAATCGGCATACACTTCAAACGGCGTGAAGGCTTTTACAACCATGCGTGCACCGTCGGGCGAGCCACCACCATGCATACAACCGGGAACGCCCGATCCGATGGTAAGCCATTCCGAAAGGCGTGCAGCGCGCACTCTGCTTTCGGCCGAGCAATCGCCGGCTTTCACATATTTGCGGATCATTTCGCCGTAGCGCGGATCATTCCAGTCTTTGAATGAAGGTGTGCAGCCGGTTTCAACAATGCCACCGCCTACTTCCTGGCACAGACGCTTGGTTTCGTAGGGCAGGGTAGCCACATAAATTTTATTGAGGTGTGCAATCTGTGAATCCGAAATCCAGACTCCGGATGCGTGCGGTCCGCCCAGAGCCATGGCGCCGATTCCGAGGCCATAGGTGGTGTTGTTGTTGGCCGACATCACGGTGAATTTATCGTCGAATTTTTTATTCGAAATTCCATTGGCGCGGGCCATAAGTACGCCGGCTCCGATCATTACATCGCCTTGTCCGGCAACACAGGCACCAATGCAGGCGCGGTAATTGGCGGTGAAATATTCCACCACTTTTCCGGCATATTTGAATTCACCGGCCATGAACACGCGTTCGTTCGGAATAAAAACATTGTCAAACATCAGGTACGCCTGAGTAATTCCGGTTTCCATGGTATCCCAGCCGTCTTTGTAATCGCGATCGTCGCTTGGACGCGTGGTTTCAACAATGGTCAGTCCGTCAATGTCGCGCGGAACAACGAATGATACAGCAAATTCGGCATCGGTATCTTTATAGCCGGAACCCGGCAGAATAAAAATTTCTTCGGAAGCGGCCACACCACAGATCATCAGCTTGGCACCACGGACAACGATGCCATCGGCGCGTTTTTCAACAATACGAACGTTGAGATCAGGATCGGCCTGCTGACTGGGTTTCAGCGTACGGTTGCCTTTGGCATCGGTGAGTGCGCCGGCGCAAACAGTACCTTTTTCTTCAGCATTCAGAATCCATTTTTCGAGACGTTTCTGATAATCGGTGCCAAATTCCTTGTCAATATCATTGGTTACAGCCCACATCACATTTTGCGAATTCCAGCCAACGCAGCAGCCACCCGTACAAGAGCCGGTGAAATGATACATTTCGCGTTTCAGTTTTGCATTGTTCATAATGTCATCGAGCGATTTCATCATGCCATTGAAGCGCAGAATTTCATTTCCGGTGAAATATGATTTTGCAGTGAAAAGGTTTTTGTATTTTTCATCGTGCGCAGCATCGAAGGCTCTTGCATGGCTTTCAACCACCCGGCGTGTTGCCGCATGTGTGGTTACATCGGTGATTTGCTCACCATTCTTGTAAATATTCGGTTTCAGCGCTTTCAGAGCTGCCAGATATTGTTCCCTTGTTCTGATCATAACAAAAATGCTTTTAATTAAATGTGGGGGCTAAATTAGTAAAAAAGTTTTACATAGCATGAGGCATGCGGCGGGCGGCAGAGAGCACAACGCACAACGCACAACGCATAGGGCATGCGGCTAGAGCACAACGCACAACGCATGATGCTTCTGGTAGGCGGTTGGGTGTAGTCTTTTTAAACGGAGTTGTGGGGTTGAGTCTCCAGACTCA
>CAYSCE010000202.1:0-6068 GCA_964429475.1 uncultured Bacteroidaceae bacterium
TTGTTCTTATCTGGTTGATAGTACTGATGCTGATTTTACGTGCTTCCGATGTTTTCTGAAACCATACAATCAAACATCAGCGTTTTATTACAAAAGCACTGTCAGACCAACACGCAAACCCAAATAAGTTGTCATCCCATTTACCTGAAGATCGAGACCGACCTTTTCATTAAAAAACATGCGATATCCGAACTGAGCGCCAAAAACAGCTTCAGTAGCTACTGAGCCCGGATATAAATCGGGAGAATCGGCCATAACATATCCGCCGCTTAACCCAACATACATATCTGTGCTGGTATGATTCCGCACTTTGAACATATCATTCAAATGAAAATTCAGATTTCCAAGCATGGTTAGCATGTTGTGTTTAAACGTGGTGTTACCAATGTTTTCGTTGAAAAAACGATACGAAACATCGGCTCCAAGCGACAGATTATTGGCAATACCAAAATCAGCTCCTGCATATAAAGGTATTCCCTGATTGGTCCAGCCGGTGCCCAGATTAAACTGCAGGCGGCCTTTTTCGAGCGGATACTGAGCATTGGCAGTTAAAAACATGCCTGATAACAAGACCAGTAAAAATATTTTCTTCATAATAAAGGTGGTTTATTCATTGGACTTTGCGCGAAGTATATAAAAATAGTCATTCATTCGACTGAATGCAAGTGCTTTTTAAGATTTTTTCGGTCATCCGGAATTTTCGAATCAGGGAATTTATTATTTTTGTATAGAAATACTAAAATCAAAAGAAATGAGCATAAAAGGAACCAAAACGGAACAAAACCTGCTGAAAGCATTTGCAGGCGAATCGCAGGCTGCACGCCGTTATCGCATGTTTGCCAAAATTGCAGTCAAAGAGGGTTATCAACAAATTGCAGCCATTTTCGAAGAAACCGCCAATCAGGAAGATCAGCACAGCAAGCGCTTTTTCGAATTTCTTGAAGGCGGAATGGTTGAAATTACCGCAGCTTATCCGGCCGGCGTGCTCGGAACGACTGCCGAAAACCTGGAAGCAGCAGCCGGTGGCGAAAACGAAGAATGGACAGAGCTATATCCCGAATTTGCTAAAATTGCCGAAGAAGAAGGATTCAAAAAAGTAGCAACCGCTTTTAAAATGATCGCAACCGTTGAAGCAGAACATGAAAAACGCTATCGCAAGCTGTTGAAAAATATTGTGGACGGTAAAGTGTTCGAAGAGGAAGAAGAAGTTGAATGGATTTGCCGCAAATGCGGTTATGTGCATAAAGGTAAAAAGGCGCTGAAGAACTGCCCGGCATGCGAACACCCGATTGATTATCAGGAACGCAAAGCCAATAATTATTAATTACAAAAATGTTTCAGTAAAACCGGTGAATAGTCTCACCGGTTTTTTTATTTCATAATGCTACAGAAAGAGCATGTCCGAGATCTTCAATCAGCACTTCAGCCGACTCGAGACCAATACTGAGCCGCACCATTCCGGAGTTTTGCGAATCCTTCCATAATATATAAGGCAATGCCAGCGATTCGTGCCCGCCCCAGCTGACGGCTAGTCTGAAATATTTCAGTTCATTGCAGAAACGCTCCATGACTTCGGGCGATTTGTTTTTCAAAATCACCGAAAACAAACCCGAAATTCCTTTCATCTGGCGCTCAGCCAGCATTTTTTGCTCCTGAGAATGAGCACCGGGATACAATACTTTTTCAACAGCAGGATGCTGTTCAAGGAATGACATGACTTTTTTTGCAGTCTCACCAATGTGCTGTAAACGAATGGGCATTGTTCGCAATCCGCGCAGAAACAGGTATGCATTGAATGGACTCATGATGGAGCCAAAGGCCAGAAATTCTTTATTAAACAATGTAGAATAAAACTCCTCGCGGCAGACAAGCACTCCGCCTACTGCATCGCTGTGTCCACCTATATATTTTGTGGCACTGTACAGTACATAATCAACACCCATATCCATGGGCCTTTGCAGCAATGGCGTGGAATAACTGTTATCAAGCATTACCACAGCACCAACCTGATGAGCTGCATCGGAAATTGCCTGTATATCGCATACCTCAAAAGTCTTTGTTAACGGGCTTTCGAGATATACCAGACATGTATCCGGTCGAATGCGGCCAATCAGCTCAGCAGCCGGAGCTGTTTCTGCATCAACTCCATAATTCGGGAGAATGTCTTTGAAGATGGTGTTGGTCCACGAATATGCACCTTCAATGCATAATGCATGTTTCCCGGCTTTCACCACCGAAAGAATAGCTGTGGAAATAGCACCCATTCCCGATGAAAAGAGCAAAGCCTTACCCCCGTCAAGTGCGCCCAGCTTATCGGCCAGCACATTCAATGTGGTATTATTGCCGCGACTGTACAGAATTTTATGCTCTTCATCAGCCATGGCATCGCGAAATGAAGCAACATCATCAAACCTGAAATTACTGGTTTGATAAATAGGCGGAGTCACAGAATTAAAAGCATCTTCTGACAGCAAATTGAGAATAAAATCAATGTTTTCCACTTTTTTTCTGATTTTTTTGGTCAAATGTAAAAAATTCGCTGTATATTTGCACTTCGTTTTGAAAAAGCAAAAAAATTGGCCATGAACAAGGGAGAACTGATATCATTCGTCGAGAACCAACTCATTGACAGCAAGCAATTTCCGGTATTCAAATCCGGCGATACTGTCACCATTAAATACAAAATTACTGAAGGTAACAAAGAACGTGTTCAGGCTTTTCAGGGCATCGTTCTTCAGATTTCGGGCAAAGGAGCCAACAAAACCTTCACTGTTCGCAAAATTTCAAACAATATTGGCGTTGAACGTATTTTCCCTTTCAGCAGCCCGTTTATTGATGGTATCGATGTAAACAAACATGGTGTTGTTCGTCGTTCACGTATTTTCTACCTGCGTCAGCTGCGTGGCAAAAAAGCACGTATCCGCGAAAAGAAATACTAAAAAATATTTTCATTCCGAAAAAGCCGGTTTTCTACCGGCTTTTTTGTTTGGTTAATACTGATATGCATGGCATTGTATTCCTTTGTCCCCGGGCAAAATACAACTACATCATTGTTATCAATGACAACAGAGGTAGCTGTTAATGTTGATTTATAACCGGTATTTTTACCAGATAATATTCATTACCGGGAAGCCTGTTCCACGATAAACTGTCACTTCTCCGGCAGGGGACTCTATGCGGAAACGCGCTACATCACCAGGCTTCAGCTCGGTAATGTCGAAGCGGCTTTCACCGGCCATCAGGTAATAATCGCGAATAGTGTACTGTGGAATTCCCACTTTTCCTTCCAGCGCCAGCACAATAAACTGTCCGTCGCGACGGGCCTCGCGCACCACACACGGCGCACTGATGGCTGCCAGTGTATCATACGAAGGCTTCTTGTTCAGATTCACATCAACAACACCATGAATGCGTTGAGGATACCGATAGGTCGAATCCTCGCCGAAATGTGTACGGTAATCATTCAGACAAAAATAAATGGCTCCTGCAACATAGTCTTTACTGCCGTAAATGTTGAGCTGCTCAACCATTTCTGCCGCACGACGCTCGTCACCTCCTTTGAATTTCGGCTCACATATTCCCCACTCCGAAATGGTAACGGGCTTATCGGGATACATTTTATGGATACGATCGAGCGCTACTGGTATCGAATCAAGGTTGTAACCATACCATGTCGTATTGTACTCGTTATACATAATCATGTCGTAGCGCGACGAAGCGTCGGGTAAAATATTATGCGGACCGGGAACCTCCCAGTGCACAGCATTGGAAATATAGGCCACAAGCCTTGTTGGATCAAGTGCTTTGGCATGTTTTTCCATGGAGTCAAAGCCTTTGATATTGATTTCTTCGTGGCTTGAAAGCTCATTTCCCAATCCCCATAAAATAATCCCCGGGTGATTATAATGCGATTCTATCATTTCGTCGAGGTGCATTTTTGCAACACCTAGCAAAGTATCATTCAGCTTTGGCTCCCAGCCCCACAGCGGCACTTCTTCCATCACCAGAATGCCATAGCGGTCGCATAAATTGAGAAAATAATCGCTTTGCTGCCAGTGACAACGTGCAAATACACAATTGGCTTCCTTCATCAGCCTCACGCCTTTTTCAATGTTTTCTTTAGTTTGCGCCAGTCCATGCTCCATATTTTCACCGGCTGTCCATTCCATACCCATCAGGCGCATAGGTTCTCCGTTCAGCACATAGCGGTTGTTTTCAATTTTAATGGTTCGGAATCCAAATGTGGCAGCATATTCATCCACTTGTTTTTTGCCCTCGTACATGGTAACTTCCATGCGGTACATATTCGGCTGATCGAAGTGCCACAGCTTAATTCCTTTCATGTTCAATTGTCCGGTAAAGATACCATTGACAATACTACCTTTAATTTTTCCATTATAAACCACATTGGCTGTTTTTTGGTTCTCTTCACGAATAACCGCACGGAATGTCGTTTTTGAAGAATTTACTTTTGAGGCATCAAAAAACGGAATGCGCACCTGTACATTTCCTTTTGTTCCAACGGGAGTTGCAGTAACCATCACGGTGCGCATGGCCTGAGGTTCGGTTATCAGCATATGAACACTGCGGATAATGCCACCGTCGTGCGACCAGTCGAAGCTTTTTTTATAAGGAATACTGGTAGCAGAAGCTTCGTTTGAAGCATATACTACCAACAGATTTTCGCCTTCATGAACAAACGGGGTAATATCAATAAAAAACTTTGTGTAACCGGAACCCATGTGTTCACCGGCTTTTTTGCCGTTAACATAAATGATGGCATCGTGATTCACCGCATCAAACTGCAAACGGATGGATTTTTTTATCTGATTTTTAGAAATGTAAATTTTCTTTTCATACCAGCCTGGACACCATTTGAGGTAGTAGCCCTCCATAGTATTAAAAGTATGCGGTACTACAACAGGTCGCTTGCCACGTGCAGGCACGCCCTTTTCGCCCCAGTTTAAATTAAGTCCTTTTATATCCGGATCCATACACAGACTCCAGTCGCCGTCGAGCAGGACAACATCGCGTTGCTGGGCCGTCAGGCTTGTGGATGAGAATAAAAACAATATCAGAAAAAAGCTGCAATATCCAATGTGTTTCATATCAGAAAAATTTGAAAAATTCAATTCAATCAGGATTACAAACCTACTATTTTTAATTGATCTGGCATGAGCACACTATAAAAAAAGGCTGCCAAATGACAACCTTTTATTTGAATAAGAAATATTTTATTCCGATTTCTCAGGCAATTGTTCTTTCAACCGCTGCTTCCATCACCCGCAGATTAAGTTCGTTGATGTAAGCACGTTCCTTTTTGATCATAAAATCTTTATAGGCTTTGTTTGCCCATTCGAGTGCTATATTCAGGTCTCCTTCCATTTCGGCAGCCAGAGCCATGTTGTGACATGCACGACCAGCAATTTTGGGATCCGGGTTTTTGGCAACCTGCGACCACAGTAATACAGCTTCTTTCCAGTTATTTACCTTGACAAATTTTTTAGCTGCTTTCAGTCTGTCGTCGCCTTTTTTATAATAATAGCGGTTGACCCGCACCCAGTTGGGCGAAATACGTACGCCCATCATTTCGCCTGAGAAAAAGCCGGCATCGTTAATAGCACGACGTTTTGACGGAAGTTTACTCAAAGCTTCCTGAGGCGAAGCTCCAACGCCGCTCCAACCCTTATCATCGTAAAAAACATCCTGATCAATTACGCGTTTATTGAGATTGTCATACACGCGCCAGCCGGCATTGGTTCTGATGTTCAGATTAGATAAATATTCGGTCACCATCACATTTTCACCGTTTACCGCCCGTTCCACCTGACGCGAGCTCGATCTCATGCTGATATCGCTGTCGAATGTCTCCAGGGTGACAATAGCATCTACATTATATTTCTTGCACAGAGCTTCGACTTCTGCCCATGAAAGAGGAACCGGAAATTCTTTGGTGCCGGTACCACGGTAATCTTCTCCTTCCATAAGCTGAGCTTTGAAACGGGGATTTGAATTTAGGGCACCTCTAAAAACTTGTTTTTTTCTTAGTGATGCGATGCAAATATAAG
>CAYSCE010000203.1:0-6055 GCA_964429475.1 uncultured Bacteroidaceae bacterium
AACCATAGATACAAATCAGAACAAGCAATAAGCGAAAGTAAATTAAAAAAAAAAAAAACAAGAGTTATATACAACCCGAAGCCGTGGCCGACATGATTGAAAAGGAAGGATTGTATCAATAAGCCTTTTCCGGATTTATCAATTTCTCATAATTCTTCTATATTCTGATTGTTTTTAACAATGAATCTATTGTTTTAATAGATGTATTTGATTATTTTTACAAATCATCAAATTCAATCATATATGAAAGCACTTATATACATTAGATTTCTGGCCATTTTCCTTATTCCGGCAGTATCGGTTGTTGCGACAGCACAGCCATCTGATAAGCCAGCACTGGATCTGGAACTGATTATTCATTCGGAAAGCGGCAACAATGGTGTTTCCGTTGCATGGAATGAACAAAAGCAATTATATTATGCTGCCTATGGAGGAAGCACGGACTATCCGCTTGAAGTGTTCTCGGAAAAAGGCGAGTACCTGTACAGCAAACCCATTGGCTACGATATCCGGGGCATGGCATATCACGAAGAATGGAACTGTCTGGTTGGGAATCTGTACGATAATGGCGGTTACTTTAAAATATATCTGGACGAATCGGGGCTGCCCACGGGGAAAAGTGAGATTATGGTTCCCGGTCGCCATCAGCCTACAAGCCAGTCGGGTGGCACCTTCAATACCGAGAAGAACATTATGTACACCATATATGACATGAAAATTTACCGGTACAATATTACCAATGGGGCCGAGATGGATGAGATTGTTCTGAACGGGCTGAATCAAGGCGACCTGGAGTCGTGTGTGGCCGGGACCATTTTATATACCGGTAACCGCGGGTATGAGTTTATGCTGGTGGACCATGTTTCATACAGGATTCACTTTTTCAACAGCAAAGGCGAATTTACCAAAACCATTCAAATGGATCCGGTTGAATCTATTCATGGGAAATATAACATTTCATTCACCAACAACCGCTTATGGTGTTACAATAAAAATTCAAGAAAGTGGCATTCTTACCGGATTTTTTAGGTCAAAAAGTCAGTTTTGAGTACTTTTTGACAAAAAATCGGCAGTTCCTCACCAAACGGTCAATCTGAATCATTTAACGGCAGCCAAAAATATTTTTCTGGCAGCTTGCTGTGTGTTTTTTTTTGTATTTTAGCGGCCGGTTTCAGAGGGAGAGATGCTCGAGTGGTTGAAGAGGCACGCCTGGAAAGCGTGTTGCCGCCTAAAGTGGCACGTGGGTTCGAATCCCACTCTCTCCGCAAACCAACAAAATTGAAAACAACAACAACAAAACAAACTAAACGAAAATCAAATCCATTATGAAAAAGTTGATTTCACTGGTTGCCATCACAGGAGTTCTCTTTTTTGGTGCAACCCAAAACATGTTCGCTCAAGGTGATAAAGCCGCCGCTGCTAAAACTGAAGCTCCTGCTGCAACAGATGGTGACACATTAGAAGATGACACTACTGCCAACGCTCAAACAGCTCCGGCCGCCGCTGCCACCGAAGATGCTATTCCCGCCAAAAAAGGTTTCCATGAAATTCTGAAAGAAAAATTCATCGAAGGTGGTGCCTCCTGGATGACCCCAATTCTTATTTGTTTCATACTCGGTCTTGCTCTTGTAATTGAGCGTTTGATTTACCTTAACATGAGCCGCACCAACACCGAAAAACTGCTGAAAAAAGTAGAAGACGCTCTTCAGTCAAACGACCTCGAAGGTGCCAAAGAAGTTTGCCGCAACACCCGCGGACCTATAGCCAGCATTTTCTATCAGGGACTTGATCGTTTCAACGAAGGACTAGAGTACATTGAAAAAGCTATCGTATCTTATGGTGGAGTTCAGATGGGCCGCCTCGAAACCAACCTTTCATGGATTGGTCTTTTCATCGCTCTGGCACCTATGCTCGGATTCCTTGGAACAGTTGTCGGTATGGTTCAGGCCTTCGACGACATTGAAGCAGCTGGTGACATCAGCCCGACCGTTGTAGCCGGTGGTATGAAAGTGGCTCTTATTACCACTGTATTCGGTCTTATCGTTGCTATCATTCTCCAGATCATGTACAACTTCATCCTTTCAATTATTGAAAAACTCGTGAACGATATGGAAGATTCTTCTATCTCTTTCATGGACATCGTTTTCCGTAGCCAGAACACTCAAAAACACTAAGCAACATGAAATCACTGAAAAATCTATTAATGATTGCAGTTTTGATTCTGTTGGCATTGGTAATGATTTTTGCCGGAATTGACTACAGGTTGTATCTGACCTATGTCGTTTTCGCAATTGGATTGGTCGCTCTATTTGGATTTACCATTTATGGAACCGTTACCGCTCAGAAAAAAAATGTTGCAACCATGCTGGGAGCTGCAGTATTAGCAGGTATGATAATAATTTTCTATTTCATATCCCCAACTAACGATGTGGCTGTTGAAATGTTTGAAAAAACTAAAACCGGAATGGGCTGGAGCGCAATAATCGGAGCAGGGTTGTATTCCATTTACGCCCTCATCGGATTATTTGTTGCTCTGATGGCCTTCTTTGGTGTAAGAAACCTGATTAAATAACATTTTTTATGGCAAGAAAAGCCCCCGAACTCAATACCGGATCCATGGCAGATATCTCTTTTCTGCTGCTTACCTTCTTTCTGCTGGTATCCAATATTGATACAGATATGGGATTGTCGAGAAAACTGCCACCGATGCCTGACCCGGGTGCTCCACCCGTAGTCGTCAACGAACGCAACGTCTTTGTTGTTCTGGTAAATGCCCGCAACCAGCTGCTGGTTGAAGGCGTGCCTACCGCTATCGGACAACTGAAAGAAAAAACCAAGGAGTTTTTCCTCAATCCTTCGAATTCGCCCAAACTTTCTGAAAAAGAAATGAAGCCCATCAACCTTATTGGAGATTACAATAAGTCAAAAGGTGTCGTTTCTCTACGGAATGACCGCTCTACCAAATATGGTACTTACATTCAGGTGCAAAACGAAATTGCTGCAGCCATTAACGAAATGCGCGATGATCTCTCCAGAGAGAAATTTAATAAGAGTTTCGAAGACCTGAATGAACCTCAGCGTAAAGCTATCTCCAAAGCAATTCCTGTCGCTGTTTCCGAAGCCGAACCTAAAGATATTGGAGGGAAAAAGTAATGGCACGTTTTAAAAAATCAGGCAAAAAAGAAGTACCCGGAATCAATACCGGATCCATGTCCGATATTATTTTCATGTTCCTCTTCTTCTTCATGGTGATTACCACCATCCGTCAGGGCACTCTCTTTGTTCAAACCAGAGTACCGTCTGCAACTGAAGTTCAGAAACTGGAACGCAAAAACCTGGTGTCTTATATTTACATCGGTACACCGAATGATAAAAAATTCGGTAAAGAACCCCGTATTCAGCTCAACGACCAGTTTGCTTTCCCGAGTGAAATCTCTGCATTCATTGAAAAAGAACGCGCAGCACGAAGTGAAAGTGACCGCGAATTTCTTACTACTTCTCTCAAAGTAGATACAGCTGTTGTTATGGGTATTGTTACTGATGTAAAACAGGAACTCCGTAAAGTTGGTGCTTATAAAATCAACTACTCTACTAAAAAAGGCAAAAAGAAATAATCGTATTTCTGCTTAACCTTTATTCTTATTCAAAAAGCTGCTTCATCGAAGCAGCTTTTTTTATGCATAGCCATGAGCGCTTCAATCATGAATCTTTTTCCATTCTGCATTTTTTAAAGTAACTTTGTATAGATGAAAAAGATATCGCTGCAGGAACATATTGCGCAAAGTAAAATTGCTGTGGCAGCCAATCTGGCCAAAGGAAACCGGCATGGGCAAATTCTTTCCATGCTCTATGCCGATCCGTTTCATTTCATCGAAGAGCTGATTCAGAATGCTGAAGATGCACTCGCCCGCAATAAAAACAATGCAGCCGGTTTTGTAAAAATTGTTCTTCACGAAAACGGTATTCATTTCTTCCACAACGGAGCTCCATTCAACGAACCGGACCTGATGTCCATTACCACTTTTGCATCCACAACCAAAAAAGGGTTGCCCGATGTCAATCAGATCGGAAAATTCGGCATCGGTTTCCGCTCGGTCTTTGGCATTACCGATGAACCTGAAATTCACAGCGGACCTTATCATTATAAAATTACCGATTTCGAAGTCCTTGAAGAAACAACACCACTAGAGACAGGCGGATACACCACCCACATTTATCTTCCATACAAAAAAACACTTTCCGAAAGTTTCAAACAGGAACTCGCCAGAAAAATACTTGACCTGAATCCCCGACTGCTTCTGTTTCTTCAACATATTGTGCAGGTCACCATTGTAGCAGAATCACAACATGTCATCATGTCGGCAGCTACAGAAGTATGTGGAAAAAAATTACAGAAGCGCGAAATCAGCGTTGATAAAAACAACCATCAAAGCCGGTTTCAATACATTGTATTTTCGCGCAATCCAGGACGACTCAACGAAACCTCTGTCGCATTGGCCATCGATGATCAATTCAATTTTATAAAGGAACATAACCCGGTTGTTTCAGTGTATTTCCCCACGCAATTTCGCATCGATCATGATGTGCTGATTCATGGCCGTTTTACAACGACACCCAATCGCGAAAATATTCCGTTTTCAAAAGAAATAGCTCCTGAAAACGCTGAACTGCTCAGCGATCTCGGCGAACTGATGAAAACAGCTCTACAACAACTATTAAAGGAAAAAAAGCTGAACGCCGCTTTCTATCAGCTATTCAGTTGGAATCAGCATCACGCCGATCCGGTTTCAGCAGCTGTTTCGGACAGTATTCAGCAGTTTATTCACGATGAAAAATGTCTCGAAGGCGCATCAGGTAAGCTTTTCAATGTAAGCGACCTGTGTGTTCCCGAAAATGTATCGCTTGAAAATTTACTGAAAGGAAATGAAATTGCTGCCATTTTCAGCCGGCTCGATTTCATCTGCAATCCGCTTGTATACAATGATTCCTTTATTCAATACCTGAAGAAAAATCACAAACTGAAAACAGCCGACATTGATTCATTTACGTATCACATAAGCCATCATTCCGATTTTCTGCAAAAAAAACCGTTGAACTGGTTTGTTGAATTATATCGCTTTCTGGCTCAGCATCCGCGTCTCTGGAATCAGGCCCATGCCGGTCGTTACTACAATATCCGGCACAGCGCATGTATTCCCGATCAGCACCGCGTTCCATGCGTAGCTTTTTCGAAAACAAATCAGCCGCTGATTTTTATTGGCAAACCTGCCAAAGGAATTCCAGCTGTACATCCGTTGCTCACTGAAAATCAGGACAGTCTCGAATTCCTCATTATGTTCGGAATTCCGGGCACCATGCCGGGTTTATCGGAATCAGAAAAACTGATGCTCCGCTTTTCGGCCCGCAGCGCACATCAGTGGTGGTTGAAACTGTTTGAGCTATTTACAAATTCCGACAACACTGTCAAAGACAGGCTGAAAGAAAAAATACACAACATGGCCTGCGTGCCGGTGCAGGAGCCGGCTTCGGCCGATATACAATTTGTTGCACCGACAGAAGCCTGTCTGCCTATGAAATCGCTGAAAGATTTCTATTACGGTCAGCAAGTATATTTTATTTCAGAAAAGCTGCTGAAATTTTTTGCGTCGAACAACATTGCGGCATCGTCGCTGTATGATATGCTGTCACAGTTCGGAGTGCAGTCTTCGATTGTATTTATGCCTTTTGCAGGCACCTTAAGCGACGATGAAAAAAAACGATTGCGCGAAGGGAAAGATGAATTTTCGATTATACGCGAAACCATTACTGATTTCAGTATTGCTGGTCTCGATGCATTTTTATGTGGTCCAAAACCCGCATCATCAGCAGCTTTGTGGAAATTGCTCATGCAGGTTCCGTCTGAATTCCGGCAAGCCTCCTACACCTTCGAATCATACGTGCGTAGCGAATCATCGGCCTACACCCCTGAATACATGCGGAAACTGCAAAACACTTCCTGGCTGTACGACAAAAACATGCGGCTGCGCCCGGCACTGAATCTGAGTTTGAATGAACT
>CAYSCE010000204.1:0-6018 GCA_964429475.1 uncultured Bacteroidaceae bacterium
ACTTCAGTACTCACAGGCACCGACCGGCTGATTCATAAAGAATCGAACCGATTGAAATCCATTCTCGATATGTTTGGGAAAATGGGTTTGAAGATGGAAAACAAAGGAAACGAATTAATTGTTCATGGAACAGGACAACTCACCGGTGCCGAAGTGGACAGTTTCAACGATCATCGCATGGCTATGAGTGCAGCTGTTGCTGCCACTTTGTGCAATTCGCCCGTGACCATTTCAAACGCCGAAGCCGTTTCGAAATCAACCCCTGATTTCTTCAAAGATCTGAATAAAGTAATGGCGAAATAAGAACGAAAAATTTCGTTTGAATACAGATTCATTGACTGACCAGATATCAATAATCCTCAGCAGGAGCCAGGGTAAAACCATGATAAGCTGCAAAATTTTCCTGTGCCGTTAAAAAGGATTTGTCGTACAAAGCTTCTCTTTCTTCAATATTGGTCAGAATATTCTGTAACTCTGTCTGATCCTCGTCACTGATAACGTCGCTGACAATAATTTCTGTCATTCTTTTATAGTCGGTTTTAAAAATATCAGTATAAAACCAGATCAGACTTCTGAAAGAGTCATATAATTTTGATCCTTCTTCATATGCAACAATGTTGTCAAGATCTGCCAATACTTTGTCAGTAAAGGTTACAAGATTGTTGTAACGCTCCCATATCACCTCGTCGCTTTCTCCCATTTCAATGGCATTGGTAAACTTATTCAGCTCGCCATAGATTGCCAGTTGCTGGTTGACCAGATAATCGTTGAAGGATATCGCATCCGGAAAGGTTGTTTTCTGCGCACCTGCAAACGATGTCAATGCAACGGCAAAACTGAGGAAAAAGAACATTCTGATCATGAGGTTTGGTTTTATGGGTGAGTGAGATATACAAATATACTCATTCAGCTCAGGTTGTTTTATCGTTTTACTCTTTTATAACAAATTGTTTTTCCATCAAAGCAGCGTTTCCCGAAATTCATCGAGCAATCGCTCGTCATCGTTTTTAGGATTGTTCACCAAAGAAGAAACCGGATAAAAATCAAATTCAAGTTGCCCTGATTTTACAGCGACGGTCGCTGCATCCGTTTTGTTTGTAAGCCAGTCGTGTTGCAGTTCTTTGGGTACTACCAACGGCATGCGTTCGTGTATGTGCCGGATGTTTTGAGCGGCTTCTGTAGTAATGACAGTAAAGGTGTTCACCTTTTGTCCGTCCGCATCAATCCACGTATCCCAGAGGCCGGCCATAGCAAAGAGTTTTGTGTTTTTTGGTTTAATGGCAAAAGGCTGACGACTTTGAGCCTGCATCCATTCGAACCATGATGTCGCGGGAACAAGGCAGCGAGCGGTCTGCACGAGCTTGCGAAACGATGGTTTTTCGGTCAGTGTTTCAACACGGGCATTGATCATTTTACTGCCAATAGCAGGATCTTTGGCCCATGACGGAATCAGTCCCCAGCGAAACAACGACAGGGAGCCGGGCTCGGTATTGGTAATAACACCCACCACCTGCGAAGGTGCAATATTATAGCGCGGCCTGAACTCGGGTGGTACCGACAGATTCCACTCTTCTTCCAGGTCTTTTTTCTTTACATTCGCAGTGAATCGACCGCACATATAACGGCATTTTTATTCATACGAAGATAAGAAATAATTTTATTCGAAATGCAGCTTTCATTACTACTTGTTTAAACTCTTTTTGCAAATTATTTAGTAGAAAAAATCGGCAAAACATGCTAAGACTCCTTTAACTTGTTTATGTTTACCGTTTACTTGTTGGTTGAGGCAAAAATTTAAATTGTTTCTATAAATTGGCAAAAAATTACGGTATGAAAAATATTTATATTTCATTTCTTATTTGTGTTCTGTCATGTTTTGCAACGCAGGCACAATCAAAATTGCTTCCTGCCGCTGAGCAACAAAACACTAAAGCGCTTCCCGCATTCAGTCTTGACTCACTTATTACCGCATGTCTGGCCGATATCAGTGCTGATTCAATTGAGCATTACATGCGCGAGCTGGAGGGGTTTGGAACACGGTTTCTGCTCTCTCCTAATAATAAAACGGTGGCACAATTTCTTGCCAATAAGTTTTACTCATTCGGTTATACGGACGTCAGATTAGATTCTTTTCCACATTATTCAAATTTTTTTGGCCCAATGACCAGCATGCAATATAATGTTGTGGCAACGTTGCCGGGCACCACAAATCAGGGGACATATTATGTCGCGGGTGGACATTATGATAGTTACAGGGACGGAGTATTGCCGAATGACTCAACGTTATTTGCACCCGGTGCCGATGATGATGCTTCCGGCACAGCGGCCACTCTTGAAATTGCCAGGGTTTTCAAATTGCATAATATACAATCTGCAGCGACGATTAATCTTGTTTGTTTTGCTGCCGAAGAATTCGCCATTGTAGATACTACAAAAAGCGGAGCACATGTGTATGCTGACTATGCCCGGAACAATAATGATGATATTGGTTTTATGATCAATATGGATATGATCTCAAATAACAATCCTGGTAATAACTTGATTTATTTACATCCATATACGGGAAATAATTATGCAAAAAACATGACTTCTGATGTTTGCCAGCAATATACAGCACTCACTCCGTACCTTAATTCTCCAAATGAGGGAGGAGTTGATAGCTATTTTTTTTGGGAAAACGGGTATGATGCAATTTATTTTGAAGAGTACAATTTCAGTCCGTTTTATCACACAACAGGCGACACAGTTGGCAATTACGATATGCAATATTGTGCTGAGGTTGCAAAACTCTCATTTGGGTCTTTGTTGAAGGCTGCCTATATCCCTAGACCAGTTGATGATTTTGCCTTAAATACTATTAATAATTGTAATGATGTCAGAGTGTCATGGAATGGATCGTTGGATGAAGATGTGACCGGTTATAATGTTTATTTTGGTTCTGTCTATGGCATGTACGATTCTGTTATATTTATTACCGACACACAATACATATTCACAAACCTGGCATTGAATAACACATATTATGTGGGTGTTTCTGCATTAAACGCTGGCGGATTCGAAAGTCTGCTTCGTGAAGATTCTGTGACTACTGCCTTGTGCGGTTTTAATGAAGGAATTCTGATTGTTGATGGCTCCGATGGTGGCGTTGGAACTCCAACGGATGAACAGATCGATGCGTTTTACAACGATGTGCTTTTTGGTTTTCAACGCACTGAATATGCGGCCGACAGCATCGGAGGCATTGATCTGGCAACACTTGGCCGATATTCATCGGTATTGTGGCATATAAATTCAGCTACCAATGCCACATCTTTTGTCAATTCAATTGAAAATCTGAAAAACTATCTTGCCTGTGGAGGCAAATTGTTGTTGACAGTTTATCGGCCAAACTATACAATTGGCCAAAATAACACTTTTGATTTAAGTATTCATGAAAAAGGAAGTTTCATTGCTGATTATCTTAAAGTAAATAGTTCTCAAAACAGCGTTACCTCCTACATGAACAGTGCTGTTCCCGAAATGATTCTTTTTGATACATTACATTGCGATTCCTCCAAAACCGGTGGAAAGATGAAGTTTGTCGAAGTGCTGAATCCCACATCTGAAGCGACGGAGCTTTATTGGTACGATTCACCGTACGACACAACACATATTATGGGCGAAATGAAATACGAAAACGTTGGCGTGCTGTACGATGGTTCCGATTTCAAAACACTTACCCTCGGGTTTCCGCTCTATTACATGAAAAAAGATGAGGTTCAATCCATGCTGCGCTATGTGTTTGAAAATATTTTCGGGGAGGTGTATACCGGTATCGAAGAAAATGCGACTGTCTCAAATCTGCAATGTTATCCGAATCCGGTTAAAGATGTATTGTATGTGAAGGGCGCTGCGATTGATCATTACACTATTACAGATGTGAGTGGTCGCGTGGTTTTATCTGGTATAGCTGCCGACAATTCCATTCAGGTGAATAAATTAAAACCTGGCGTATATATACTCCGGACAGGCGCAGCAGTATTGTTGTTTGTGAAGGAGTGATGCCATTTCAGATCAACCCCGTCCACGAATACCTGCTGATGACATTGTCAAATTTAGTTTGCAAAAACTGAAAAGAGGGGAGGAAATGTTTGCGCTCGAGGTACACAAAATATTCGCGGGTGAGCACATGAATATCGTCGTCGCTGGCATCGTCGGGAATGGTGAAACGATAATTCATGTCGCGCAGAAGTCCGATGCGGGGCGCTTTTTCGAATACCGATGCAAATGTCGATTTAAACGGAAAGTCGATCGCGAGACCGAGATAATAATAGCGTAGCAATGAATTGAATCCCTCATTGCGATATGCGCGTTTGGTGGCGCCGCGTCCGAGCAAAATGCCCGGAAACAGATCGAGATGTTTAGGAATACTGTAATGCAGCTTTTCTTCGGCCTCGGTGCGGGTACGTATAAACTCACCGCGCAGCGACGACATCAGTTCATCTTTTTCGTTGAAAACACCCAGCACAATGGCAACGTCGTCCACCTGGTTCCATTCGAGATATGAATAATTGAGCACCTTGAACTGAGCCGACGATTCATAGGCTTCCTGCCGCACGGCAAAAACAGCCTCTGCATCATTTTTATTCAGCCTTCGTACGTAACCGGTCCCCTGATTCATGTGCTAAAAATAATACGGATTTTGGCAAATTCCTAACTTTGTTAAAAAAAACATGGAAAATTTCATCTGGAACATACCGACCCAAATGCACTTCGGCACCGATGTATGCCTGAGAATCAGGACAATTCTGCCGACATTCGGACACAAAGTGATGATGTTGCGCGGTGGCGAATCAACGGTGAAAAACGGAATCCGGGCAAAGATGCTCACCGAGCTGAACAGTGCCGGCGTTGAATGGATTGAATTTTCCGGCATCAAACCCAATCCGGAAATCGAAGAAGCGCGCGCTGCAGTTGAGATGGGTCGCGGTTTCCGGCCCGATGTTATTCTGGCTGTCGGTGGTGGCAGCGTGATAGATACAGCCAAAGCTGTGGCCGCCGCCATTCCGGTCGGTAACGATGTGTGGGATTTATACACCGGCAAACTGAAGCCGAAAGAAGCAGTGCCCATTATTGCAGTGCTGACATTGGCTGCTACCGGCACCGAAATGAATCCTTTCAGTGTGATGCAGAATCGCGCCGAAGGAGTTAAGACATCTTTCATGAGCCGGCTGGTGGCGCCGAAATACAGTTTTCTCGATCCGGCATTTACCGTCAGTGTGCCGCGCAGTTACACGGCGTATGGCATTTCGGATCTGGTGGCGCATTGCATGGAAGCGTGGTTTGGCGATGGCGATGCCAGTCTGGCCGATCGTTTTACCGCTGCCATTATTCACGAAGCCATTGAATACGGGCCACGTTTGCTGAAAGAAGTGGACAATGTGGATATGCGTGCACGAATCATGTATGCCGCTACCTGCGCACTGAACGAGCTCACCATGTTTGGCCGCAAAAGCGGCGACTGGGGCGTACACAATCTGGGACATGTGTTTTCGCTGTTGTATGGAATTCCGCACGGAGCCACACTTTCAGCGGTATATCCGGCCTGGATGAAACTCATTGCTGAGCGCGATCCGGAGCGAATCATTGCGTTTGGAAAAGCCATTTTTGGAACCAATTCAGTCGCAGCAACCATTGAACAAACCATAAAAATGTTCCGCAGTTATCTCAGTCCAACCTCGCTGTCAGAGCTGAAGATTGAAGATTTTGATGAAGACAGCGTGCTCGGAACAATGATCAGCAATAAGGTATCGGGCTATCATTATGAACTTGGAGAGAGCGATTACCGGAAGATACTGGAATATATGAAGGCATGAGGCATGAGGCTTGCGGCATGCGGCATGAGGCATGAGGCTCAACGCGAAGAGCGCAACACACAACGCATAGTGCATGAGACATAACGCGCAGAGCACATCCCGACGCTGTCGGTCGGGACTTTCAGTACTGACGCTTGCGGTCAGCACTTTCAGACGCACAACG
>CAYSCE010000205.1:0-5992 GCA_964429475.1 uncultured Bacteroidaceae bacterium
ATCAACCGTTTTATCAAGTCCGATTTTACCTGAATTAACGCAGAGGTCGTACTGTGTTGAATCGGTCCAGTCGGTCTTTGTAAATTTTTTGATGTAGAGTGCCCTTTTGCGGTCATATTGTTCAATCATTGCAATGGCATCTTTTTTCGAAAGCTTGTACAGCTCTTTAATCCGGTTGATTCTGAATTCAATATCAGCATGCAGAAATACTCTTACACAATTCGGATGTCCCTGAAGTATATGAAAGCCGCAACGGCCAATAATCACGGCGGAACCTTTTTTGGTTACCTGCTTGATAATTTCGCTTTCGGTTGTATAAAGCTCAAGGTCGGTCGGCGCAAATTTCTGAACCGGTGGCACATAGATTTCTGGAGCATATCGGCTCGATTCAAGCACATATTCCCACCAGGACTGTGTTTTTTCATCTCTTGCATTGAGCTCTTCTTCCGAAACAGATAGTTTTTCAGCAGCGCGGCGAATGATTTCCCGATCGGCATAACAGATTTTCAGCTTTTTTGCCAGTTTCTGCCCGATATAGGCTCCACCGCTTCCTTGCTGGCGGCTGATGGTAATGATCAGATGATTGGAGGTTTTCATTGCGTTATTGTATTTGATTTTTAGGCTGATTAACATACAAATATAATCAAAAATATCAGATGAAGCATAATAATGAATAGTTAAAATCATAAATAAATCATATAAAACAAGAGGCTGTCTCAAAAAAGACTTCAGCAACAAAAACAACAACTTTCTCGAGCGAGCCGACCTTCCATAGTCAGTAATGCAATGAAATTCGCCGCGGCGAAATGGAAGAGTCGGTTGTGCCGGAAGCGTTGTTTTTGCCCGACTATTCCATGTTCATCACCTCAGGCAGAAACTCAATTAAGCTTGTTGAACTATGGAATGTCGTTGCGCTTAGCTTGTTTTGAGACAACCTCTTGTTTTTTTATGTAATGAAACATCTCCAGAAACAGGAGAATGAAAGTTATATAATTCGCCGATCAGCTGTTTTTTACAAAGGCACTAATCACATCAACAGCTTTCTCAATGCCGATTCTTCCGGTATCGATAGCAAGATCGAATAATGTGGCATCCATCCAGCTTGTACCGGTGAGGGCATTGATGTATTTTGCTCTGTCTTTATCGCTTTGCTGAACCATTTCGGCAGCTTTTTTAGCTGAAACCTTGTAAAGTTCCGCCACCCGTTTAATGCGGAAATCAATATCGGCGTGCAACAGAATCCGAATGGTCGAAGGTCTGTTGCGAAGGATGTAGAATCCACCCCTGCCAATAATGACAGCGCCGCCTTCGGCAGCAATTTCTTCAATTATTTTGGTTTCGGTTTCATGCAATTCGGCATCGCTGGGCGCATAGCGAACGTTCAGTGGCACATAAAACTCGGGTGCAAATCCGGTACTGTTCATCATCGATTCCCAGATGGATTGCCTTTTTTCGTCACGCATTTCAATATCTTCTTCTCTGACAGAAAGTTTTTCAGCAACCGATCTGATAATTTCGCGGTCAGCATAACGGAATTTCAGCTTTTTAGCCAGCTTTTGTCCGATATAAGCACCACCGCAACCAAGCTGCCGGCTAATGGTGATAATCATAGGATTTGTCGGTTTCATAATGTGTTCCTCCTGTTTTTACGAAAGGTTCTGTATACAAATATAATTAATAAAAGCGAGATGTACGCAGTAAAAATAATGATTAATATGTAAATTAATCATATAAAACGCTTTTATAAAAGTTTGGTCACTTCCATAAATTCACAAATGAAAGAATTCCTTCAATTGAATTTTCAAGTCCGAGCTTGCCAGTGTCAATCGTCAGGTCAAAATTCGAGGTGTTTTTCCATTCCAATCCGGTAAATGCAGTAATATATTTTGACCGTTCACGGTCACTCTCTTCAACAGCCAGTTCTGCATCTTTCCTGTTCATCTTATACAATTCCATGACGCGTTCTGCACGGAATTTTGCGTCAGCGTGAAGAAAAACACGTAAAGTGTTCGGGCGTGCAGCCAAAATATGAAAGCCGCATCTTCCAATGATTACCGCACTGCCTTTTTCGGCAATTTTCCGTATGATGTTGGTTTCAGCAGCATACATTTCAGCATCGGTTGGCGCATACTGGATGTTGATGGGAACATAAAACTCATGAGCATACCCGGTTGATTGGACCAGCGTTTCCCAGAATGGAAGTGTTTTTTCGTCCCGTATTTCGATGTCCTCTTCCCGAACAGAGAGTTGTTTAGCGGCTTTGCGGATTATTTCCCGATCGGCATAATGCAGGTCCAGTCGTCGGGCAACCTGCTGACCGATAAATGCGCCACCAGCACCAAGCTGGCGACTAATGGTAATAATCAGATTCGGTTTCATCGTTTGTTCTCCTATTGATTAGTATTCCGTTTCATAACGTCCAGATAATTCAGTATCAAATCGATGGTTTTATTTAACCCCAGCTTCCCGGTATTGACTGACAGATCATAAACTGCCGCATCGGTCCAGTTCTTTTTTGTAAAGGCTTCGATATATTGGGCGCGTTTACGGTCACTTTCAACAATCATTTCCATTGCTTTGTCCTGAGCGACAGAATTTTCTTCAGCCACTCTTTTTGCCCGCACTTCTTTATCGGCATATAGAAATATATTAACACAATTTGGACGACCTTTGAGCACATGAAAGCCGCAGCGACCCATGATTATTGCTGAACCTTCCTTTGCGATTTTTTTTATTATGTCCGATTCAACCGTGAATAGCTGATAATCGGTTGGCGGATATTTCAGAAAAGCAGGTATATCCATATTCGAATTAAAACTACTTGACTGAGTAAATGCTTTCCACAACGACTGAATCTGTTCTTCACGCGCAGCTACCTCATCTTCAGGCACCGAGAGCTCTTTGGCAACTTCGCTGATCAGGCGCCGATCAATATATTGTATTTGCAGCTGACCGGCCAGTTGCTGTCCGATATATTCACCGCCACTGCCCAACTGTCGGCTGATTGTAATTATTAAAGGAGTATTCATGTTGTCACCTCCATTTTTTGAAAAACAGATTAACAAACAAATATAGTGAAAATATCCGATATAATAAATTAATCAGTAGTTAAAAAATATTAATTTATCGATAAGATAAATACGGTTTAATGGTAGGGCTGCCTCCTATTCGATTCCGTTATTTTCGTCCGGATTATTGAGATTGTTCCTGTCGTGTTTTCCTCCAAGCCCGAAATTATACCGGATATTAATTCCTACGCGGCGGCTGTCGCGCGATCGCTCTCCATACGAAGGCAATGACCCCTGATTGAGTTCAAAAGCGTTGTTCATAGTACCCAGAATATCGCGGGCGTTGAGGGTAATCATCAGCTTTTGATTCAAAAAAGTCTGCGACAATCCGCAATTGAGCGATCCAAAGTCCTCGAGTTCGTAAAATCCACGCGAGCCATTGACCATCATAAATCCATTAACGGTGAATTTTGTATTCTTTGCCAGTTTGAGTGAATGGAAGGTGAAAAAGCGCCAGCTGCCTCGCTGATATTCCAGCGGTTCACCTTCGTAAAGGCCCTCGTAATTGTTCAGATTGTATTGGGCTCCCAGCGCAAAAAAGTATTTTCCACCAGGCGGAATGCCAATCATTCCGCGCATATATTTTTCGGTATTTTTCCCCAGATTATCATAGGTCATTACTGCAACGCCGCTCTGGGTCTGGTCAGTATAAACAACATCCGAAAAAACATCCTGTGTGTAATTGATTCCGAAAGCCAGTATGGGCATATCATCGTAACTGATGTTGAATTCAATATTATTGGTGAATTGTGGCTTCAGATCGGGGTTTCCGGCTTCGTACAAAAAAGGATCAATGTATTCGCGCGAGGGATTCAGTTGCCCATATTCGGGTCGGGCAATGGTGCGCCGGTAAATCAGAAAAGTTCTGAGCTTGATGGGAATGATATTGGGCAGCAGGGTAGGCAGGTCGCGGCTGATGTACAGATACGGAAACAAATCGGCTCGTTTGACCAGAAAACTGGTGTCGGCCGGAGTTTTCTGCCGGCCATTCATATACGTGTATTCGAGCCTGCAGCCTGCTTTCAGCACCAGTCCGCCCCACACGGTTTTCGAAGCCTGTGTATATGCTGCAAAAATGCCTTCATTGAAATTGTATGCGTTATTGCGGCCGGTGTCGGCAGTCTGGATGGTATTGGCTACCGTAAAATACGCTGCATCGCTTGAATATTGTTGCCACGAGCCTTTCAGACCCGATTCAGTTCTAATTCCGTTTTTCAGCTTCCAGGTCAGATCGCTCTGCAACTGAATAATCATGCGCTGTTGATCATTGTTCATTCTGCTGTTCAATAGTGTATCGAACGGAAATGTGTATTCCGAACTATATTGCTGATCGGATTGATTGCGGCTGATATCAAAACCCAGCCGTGTGTCCCATTGCGAATCAAGGGTGTCAAGCTTATAACGATAGCCAATATCCTGCGACAGACTGATGCGGTCACCGCTGGTATTGATTAAATCTTCGCTTTCGGTAAGGTGCATGCCGTCTGCACCAGCGAAAAAACCATTATTCACAACATCCGAATTTCTGTTTCCAAAGCTGAAACGGCCGTCGTACGAAAACCCGGAAAGGCTGTCCGGATCCCAGGTTAAGCCATATCCCAGAAACAAATCATCCGAAGTTTGCCGTGTTTCGCTTTTCTGATTCAAGGTTGTATCGGTAGCCATAGTCCTGACGGAATTCATCTCATCAAGCCGGTCGTGGCGGTTGAATCCGGCATTGAGATACATGGTGGTTTTATCGCCACTGTTGTTAAAACTGAGTCCGGCCGTGCGGTTGCCGAATTTGCCCTGATTCATACCGACATTTACATTTCCGAAGCGACCGATTTTCAAACCTTTTTTCAACACTACATTAACGATTCCGCCCGAGCTCGCTGCATCGTATTTTGTTGAAGGAGTGCGCAGGATTTCTATGCGTTCAATACTTCCCGGAGGCAGATTGCGCAACAGATTCATCAGATCCTGATTGCTGAGTTTTTGTTCGCGGCCGTTGATGTAAATCACTGCCGGTGTGGTTGCCGACAGAAAAATGCCGGCGTCGTAATCGACATAAATACCGGGTGTGGCTTCAATCACTTCGAGTGTATTGGTGCTGATGCCTATCATGGGCGTTGGATCCACAATCATTTTATCATCCTCCTGACGGATAAAAGGGCGATCAGCTGAAACCGTGACCTGATTGAGCGACAGTGAGTTTTCGTCAAGGGTGAAAGTAAAACTGCGATGCTGAGCGTTTACAGCAATGGTTTTTACGAAAGCAGTGTAGCCGATATACGTCACAACAACATGGTACATGCCGTCGGGAATATATTTCAAAACAGCAACACCATTTACGTCGGCCGCAGTCAGAAAGGTTTTTAAAGAATCTTTTTCAGCAGATAGTTTTACCGTGGCACCGATTAAAGGCTCTCTTGCTTTGTTTCTTATTTGAATGGAAATATCCTGAGCCCAAGCTTCAGTAAAGCCGGGAGTAAGTAGAGTAACAGCAAGAAGGAGTTTGCGGAAAAATGGACGCATGAAGTAATTACAGAAAAAATTGAAAATTATTGTCCTGGACGTAAATCGTGCTGCAGTTCATAAACCAGATTACCACCCAGATAGCCGCAGTAACCAATGGCAATAACAGCTGCGAGCATAATGGCAATATAGAGATATTTGAGAAAAGCAATGTCTTTTTTCAGGTAAATCGCCAGAAATCGCACAGCCGTAGCAGCTGCGAAAATATAAATGGTAATCCACGCAAACAGCTCGTGCTCGTCTTTTACATCACGTCCGACACCATCGTAGCTGCGAGAGTAGTATTCGCCGGTAAACCACGAAAAGAAAACAGCGAGTGCAGCCAGTATCATTAAAAACAGACTGCTGGTTTTGCGCCAGTCTTTCCGGGCCACAAAAATGTAAAAGAAATCAATAACAAAGCCCAC
>CAYSCE010000206.1:0-5889 GCA_964429475.1 uncultured Bacteroidaceae bacterium
AGTGGCTTGCTGAAAGCAACAGCAACATACATATCCATATCTTAAAAAAATTCAGACATAAAATGTCTTGATAAAATTTATTTCAAATAATTTTGAAATGCGCCATTGCCTGTTGTATATTTATGGCTTAATTGTATAAATAATGAAGTCATGAAGAAGTATTTATTGTTTGTTTTCATGTTGGTTGTGTTGTTCGCAAATGCGCAGCAGCAAACGTTTTCGAAAGTATATTACAACGGAAATCATTTCAACGATGTAGCTGATTTTGTAAGGACTGAAAACAACTCCTGTTATATAGCCGGAATGGGAATACTTACAAAAACCGATTCACTTGGTGCCGTTGTCTGGTCAAAGCGATATGGAACACCTCAGGATTTGGCTTTTCAAAGGATCATTTATGCAGGGCAGAATAATCTGGTGCTGGCCGGTGAAATGAATGGGGATGCTTTTATTGCCGGTGTTGATACGAACGGCTACTCGCAATGGGCTACCCGAATACAATTCGATCGATGGTCAGATGTTTGTGGATTGAGTATGAACAGGGACTCCGGATTTGTGCTGTGCGGAGGTACATATCATACCTTAGACACCTTTAAAATGGTTGTTGCGCGGACCGACAAACAGGGAAACCTTTTATGGTCGAAGGAGTATTATGCTGATGATTTTCACAACACTGCAGTTGCTGTTCATGAAACACAGGACTCCGGTTTTATTGTAGCTGCATTGGTTTCAAATTATAGCTCCGGCAAAATTGTGTTGTTGAAGCTTGATTCGCTTGGGAATGTGCAGTGGTGTAAAGGTTACAGCGGTGGATATTGTTGTTCTTTGCCGGATTTGGCTGTAAGCGGAAGTGATTTTATTGTTGCACTGGTTCTCAAACAATCGCTGCATGTTATGAAAACCAACGAGTATGGTGATATTATCTGGTGTAAGGATCAGAATACCGGAACCCATTCTGAGTATTCATTAGCCCCTATGCGTTTAGCGCCATTATCTTCGGACAGATATGCGGTTTCTTTTCCAAACTATGCATGGGATTTAAACCTGATTGCGGTCGACAGTGCAGGCGATCAGATCATGCGGAATTATGTCAGGATGTTTGCAGCATCCGTTACACAAGCCTCGGATGATGGTTTGCTGGTTCTGGGCAATGGCCCTTTGTATAGTTATAGAAATGACACAAGCAATGTTACCGAGAATCAGTTTGTACTTGTGAAAACGACGCCTGCCGGCGAAAATCCATGTTGTTTTCTTGATACTCCGTCTTCTGTGAACGATACAACAATAACGACGCAATCAATTTCAGTGACCGCATTTAATTATAATACCGGGTCGGACACGGCTCTTGTTGGCAACTACTATCCGTTTTTCTCATTTGAAAAATGTGCCGGTCTTGTAACAGATAATACAGATATGGAATCATCCCGGTTCAGTGTTTACCCCAACCCCTCCAACGGCACATTCAGCCTGCGATTTGATAATCCGATGCAACATGAAGAATGTTTGATAGAACTCTACAGCCCGCTTGGGGCGCGTGTTTTCAGCGCTACTGAAACTATGCGTGAAGAAATGTTTTTTGAAGTGGATCATCTGAACAATGGATTGTATTATCTGGTAGTCAGCTCCGGAAGTGAGCGTGTGAGCCGGATTGTGGAGATTTACAAGTAGCGTGCGGCATGAAGCATGCGGCATGCGGCACAACGCATAACGCGCAACGCATGCGGCATGCGGTAGTTTTGCTCTCGCACTGTCCGACGCGGTGGACTCACCCAGTATTTGCATGCGGCGGGCGCAAGGCGCATTTTGTCATTCACTGCTCATTGTTCGCAGCTCACCGCCCACCATTAACCGTTAACCAATTACCATTAACCACTCACCTCTAAGAAGTGACTTGCTGAAAGCTGTAGATTTGACAAAAGGGTCACGATAAATATTTTGCGGCCAGCGGCATTCTGCGGCCCATGCCGAAGGCTTTCGAAGACACACGCAGTGCGGGCGGAGACTGGTAGCGCTTGTATTCGTTGGTGTTCACCATTTTGCAGATGCGGGCAACTAGGGCTTTGTCAAAGCCGCGTGCAATCAGGTCGGCAGGACTTTGTGTCTCTTCAATGTACAGCTGTAGAATTTCATCCAGCACGGCGTAGTCGGGAAGCGAATCGCTGTCTTTCTGATCTGGCCTCAGTTCGGCCGAAGGCGCTTTGGTGATGGTATTCAGCGGAATAATTTCTTTGTTGCGATTGATGTGCGCCGCCAGTTCGTACACCTGTGTTTTGTACAGATCGCCGATGACACTTAAACCTCCGCACATGTCGCCATAGAGCGTTCCATAGCCAACTGCAGCTTCGCTTTTATTGGAGGTGTTGAGCAGAATATTTCCGAACTTGTTCGACCAGGCCATCAGCAGCACGCCGCGAAGTCGCGCCTGAATATTTTCTTCGGTAATATTGAAAGGAAGATCTTTGAAAACCGGCTTCAGTGTTTCGTTAACAGCATCGAACGATTTGCCGATCGGAATGATCTCATGTAGCATTCCAAGATTCTGAGCCAGTTTCACAGCATCGTCGATGGAATGTTGTGAGCTGAATTCAGATGGCATGAGCAATCCATCCACATTTTCTTTTCCGAGTGCTTCGCATGCAAGGCAGGCCACCACAGCGCTGTCAATGCCTCCCGACAATCCGAGCACCGCTTTTTTAAATCCCAGTTTTGTAAAATATTCGCGGATACCAAACACCAGTGCATCGTGTATCAGCGCAATTTTATTTTCGCCGGAATCTGATTTTTCCGGTGAAATAATATCTGTGTCGAAAACAAAAAAGTCTTCTTCAAAAGATTTTAATACCTGATAGCTGCCATCGGGAAAGACAATCATGGAGCGGCCGTCGAAGATGAGTTCGGTTTGTGCACCGGTCATGTTTACATACACTACCGGGATTTTATATCTGGCCGCGTGATAACGGAATACTTCGAGTCGTTTTTCAAATTGTCCGCTGCTGAAGGGCGATGCAGCGATGTTGATGATGATATCCGGATTTTCTTTCGACAGTTCTTCCATTGGATCTGCCACATATAAATGTTTTCCTTCAATATTCCAGAGGTCTTCGCAAACCGTGATGGCGAGCTTCTTTCCGGAGATTGTAACACATGAAAAATCGCGTCCCGGTTCGAAGTAGCGGTATTCATCAAAGATGTCGTAATTGGGCAAGAGCGCTTTGTGAATTTCGGAATCAATTTGTTGATTATGCAGAACCAGTGCGGAGTTGAACAACATTTTTCCGCGCCCTGTTTTGTTGAATGTGGGGCTGCCTGCGATGATGGAAATATCGGTAGTGTGTTTGGTCAGCTCATTTGCCGCGCTCAGACAGGCGTTGGTGTAGTCGTCGAAATCGAGAAAGTCGCGGGCAGGGTATCCGGAAATACAGAGTTCGGGAAACACAGCAAGCTGCGCGCCGCTGCTGACGGCCTTTTTGGTGTAGTCAATAATTTTATTCCGGTTGAAATCGAAATGCCCGGTATGCGTGTTGATTTGACAGAGAGCGATTTTCATGAATGTCTGTTTAAAAAAAATCCCGATTCTTCGGAACCGGGATGAGGTGTAAACAAATATTTTTTTAGAACATGATGCCGAATTTCAGCATGATGTAGTTACCGATTGATTTGGTGTCTTCGAGCTGATAGGTAAGTCCGTTAACGAATGATAATTCGGCCAGGGCAGTAGTGGTGCCACCAAGCGAATATTCAAGTCCGCCACCAATGAGGAAGTTGGCGCGGAAGAAATTTTTCTCATCTTTCAGATCCTGATCGTTAAGTGAAAGCATCTGTGATCCGCTCAGCGGGCTGTATTCCTGATCGGCTTTGGCATTGAGACAAATACCGATCGAACCGCCGATGCGTGCAAAATAAGTAATGTAATTAATCTCGTTCGTTTTCATTTTTAGTGTTAAAGGAATATCGAGATATTGAAAACGATAATTCGAAGTCAGTTTTGAAAACACAGGCAAAGTGTCGGGTGGGTAAATCTGATTCACACCAAGTTTCTGCAGTTTTCCACCCATGTAATTTACATCGAAACCGGTGGCAAATGAGAAGTTGTCGGCAATGGTTAATTCACCGATAAATCCATAGCCAAATCCCAGCTTCATTCCCTGATATTCCAGTGAATCCTGATCCGGTTTCATCCAGGAAAGACCCGTGTTGCCGTGCAATCCGAAGCGGAAAAATTTTTCATTCTGAGCAGTAGAGGTTACAGCGAAAGCTGCGAAAAGTACCAGAGCCAATACAATCTTTTTCATACTTTTGGGTTTTATTTCAGGATGTACAAAGTTAGAAAATTTATGAAACAGGCAAAATTTTTTGTTCAGGGCTTGAATTTCGTGCTGCTTGCAGGATGTTTGTTGCTCATGATTGGCGTGTCGTCGTGCGGTTGTAACCGCGATAAAGACGATGAATACGGCCGTGAAGTCACGCAGGATCAGCTTGATTCGCTGAGCAATATTAAGGTTTCGATTATTCGTTATGAAAAAGACCTGTTCACGACTTCGCCCGACAGCCTGAAAGCAAAACTGCTTCAATGTAAGGATAAATATAAAGGTTTTTACAGTGCCGAAGAGCTTGAAGATCCATATAATTTGCTGACAATGAAACAGTATATATCTGATCCGATGATTCAGTCGCTGTATCGTGAGGTCATTAAGCAATATCCTTCGGTGGCATGGCTCGAAACAGACATATCCGTTATGTTCCGCCGGATTAAAGTTTTAATGCCTGAATGGAAAGTACCTGTTGTGTATACTTATGTTTCGGGTGGCGATATTCAATACCCGGTAAAATATGCCGATGACCGCTTGATTATTGCGCTCGATCTGTTTCTGGGCCGCAACTATCCGGTATACAAGATGTGGGGTTTGCCGGAATATATGACCAACCGGATGACAAAAGATTATGTGGTGCTGAGCACGGCTACTGAAATTGGACGCGCCTATGTCGATCGTAATGCCGGCCGTGGAAAATCCATGCTCGAGCAAATGATTTATGAAGGGAAACTGTTGTATTTTACCGATGTGGCTATTCCGGATGCACCCGATTCATTGCGCATCGGCTATACCACTCAGCAACTGGCCTGGGCCGAAAAAAATCAGGGCAATGTATGGTCGTTTTTCATTGAAAAGAAATTGCTGCATACCACCGAAATGAAAGATATTAATAAATTTATCGGCGAAGCTCCCTTCACCAGCGCCTTCTCGAAAAACAGCGCGCCGCGCATCGGACGCTATATCGGCTGGCAGATTGTACGCGCATACATGGCCAAAAATAAAGATGTAACAGTGCCGGAATTACTGAAAAATAAAAACGCGCAGGAAATTCTGAATAAATCGGGATATAAGCCGAAGAAGGAAGAATAAGGCGCAACGCACAATGCATAAGGCATAAGGCATGCGGCATGCGGCATGCGGCATAAGGCGCCGGGCGCGCTTCCGACCTTCCAGAGTCGCGAAGTGTCCTGGAAGAGTCGGGGTGGAGCAGACTTGCGCCGCTTTCACCATTGCATCCGAAAAAAATCCTGAAATCGCATTGAATAATATCGGCGCAAAAAATACCGTTATACCTGAATAAAACATCTGCACCATGATCCGATTAACCTTGTTCATTCAGGCTGTGATGGCTGTTGCGTTCTCGTTGAATGCACAAACCATCGATACAGCGGCGTATATGCCGCTTGAAAAATGTCTTCAGATGCCGGGTGTGAAATTTACTGCCCGATGTCTGGGCGGCCACAGCGGAAAGTGCATCGAAGCAGTTTTGCGCAACAATGGCAGCTCGCCCATACAAGTCAGGGTTGAGCCCGGGCGCAGGCTGGTGGCCGATAGTGCAAAGTATCAGGATATTTTT
>CAYSCE010000207.1:0-5841 GCA_964429475.1 uncultured Bacteroidaceae bacterium
TGATGATCGAAGGCGGCCGACAGATACTGGAATCCTTTATCAGCAGCGGCCTTTGGGATGAAGCACGTATTCTGACCGGACATAAATATTTCGGAAAAGGGCTTGCAGCGCCGGTTTTAAAAAATCATACAGAAATTGAGCAACGTGAATTTGATAAAGACTTGTTGCAGATTTATAAAAACACATCTACATGATCTGGCTGATACTTGCTTTGCTGACATCGACGCTGATCATGGTCTGTTTCAAATTGTTTCCGAAATACGGCATTGATTCGCTTCAGGCAATTGCGACTAACTATCTGGTGGCTTTTATTGCCGGCTGTGTGACTGTTATTCCTTCAGGGAAAGTACCATTTATTGCCGAATCGTGGTTCCCCGTGAGCATTGCATCAGGGGTTTTACTGATTCTGGTGTTTTTTGTTTTTGCCAGTTCCACCTCAAAAGTGGGCATTGCCATCACGTCGGTCAGCAGCAAGATGTCGGTGTTGATTCCGGTAACACTCGGCTTTCTGATTTTCGGTGAATCGGCCGGGATACTTAAGATCATTGGCATCATTATATCGTTGCCTGCATTTTATTTTATTTTCAAACGCAACGAACATTTTCATCTGAAAAGTGCGTTGCTGATTTTACCGATACTTTTATTTCTGGGAAACGGCACCAATGATTCGTTGCTGAAAACCGCACAGTTTTATTTTCTGCGCAGCGACAACGATCTTGTCAATTATCTGACATCTGCATTCGGAATTGCTTTCTGCATCGGTGTTTTGCTGGTAACTTTCATCAGCATCCGAAATAAAAAACGCATTGAAATAAAAAACATTTTCGCCGGAATCCTGCTCGGGCTGCTGAACTGGTACTCCACCCTGTTTTTTCTGAAAGGCCTGACCATAGTCGATGTTACGGTTTTTGTTCCGGTCTTCAATGCCGGGATTGTGTGTCTTGGCGCGTTGACAGGCCTTATTCTGTTTCGCGAAAAAATGGGTCGTTGGAATGTGTTCGGTCTGGGATTGGCTCTGGTTGCCATTTTACTAATTGCATTGGGTAATGGCTGATACTTTTCTGACCATAAAACAGGCTGCACAGGCCACATTCAAAGACCGGAACAGCCGCTTCATCGGGCATGTATTTCCGGTTGAAAACGAAGCGCAGATAAAAGAATTTCAGGCGCAATTACGCAAGGAATACTACGATGCCCGGCACCATTGTTTCGCTTATATTCTTGGATTTGATAAAGAAATTTTTCGCGCCAACGACGACGGCGAACCCTCTGGCAGCGCCGGAAAACCAATACACAATCAATTATTGTCGTCGGGTGTAACCAACGTACTGGCAGTTGTAGTGCGCTATTTCGGAGGAACAAAACTGGGCGTTCCTGGCCTTATCAATGCATACAAAACCGCAACAAAGCTTGCTCTGGACGAAGCCGGCATCGTTGAAAAATGTACTGCACGGAAATTATCACTAAGCTTTGCCTATCCTGAAATCAATACCGTGATGCAACTGGTTCAAACCGATGGCGTGAAAATCTCGGCTCAGGTTTTTGATAATGACTGCTCAATGGAGCTACTGGTGCGCGATTCCATCATCAGCACACTTTCTTCCAAACTGGATAAAGCGGGCATTTCAAATGAAATTATAAGCGAGCTGATGGTTTTCTGATCAACAGTTCCGAATTGTTTTGACAGAGAGAATTGCATCAACTTAATTCTCCCGCAACAAAGTGCAGGTGCCATTCTGTTCAAATGTTTTTCCTGATTCTGTCGTGATTTTCACTATGTAAAAATAGGTTCCTGATGCAGCTTCGGCGCCGTTTATGGTACCATCCCACATATAATCCTTGTCGGCACTGTGAAATACCTCATCACCCCAACGATTGAAAATCAGCAGGTCATACATGCTCAAACTGCCATAATACAGAATTTCGAAATAGTCGTTGTATCCATCGCCATTGGGCGTAAACACATTCGGAATGTCCAGCAGCTCGCCTACTACCAGCGGACAGTGGGCTGTATCGGAACACATGCTGTCGGTGAAGGCAATCAGAACAATATCGTACAACCCCTCAACGCTGTAGGAATGAACAGGCTGATACAGATCGGATGTATTACCATCTCCCATATCCCAGGACCATAGCAGATCTTCAACAGGAATACCGAATGTGTTGGTGGTGTTAAATAGTGTTGCATCAACTTCCGCAAGAACCGGGTTTGGCTGAGGATCGCACGAAACCTCAGGAATGGTGTTGGCATAAATCTGAAACGAAACAGAGTCCGTCATGGTGCAGCCATTGGAATACGTCACCGTTAATCCGACGGTATAAATTCCGGTCGAATTATAAACACTGGATGTGGTCATCGAATCCGTCGATGTTGAACCATTTCCGAAATCCCAGAAGAAAGCGGGAGAGGGATAAATCAGCGAATCGGTTTCAACCGAAAAGTCTGTTGTTACAGGTCCGCAATCCGCCGTATGACTGAAATAAACCGGCACATCGGGCGTTGATAACACCTCCACATAATTTTGCATCACAGTGTCATACGTACACATTCCTTCAACTGTAATTGAAAGTGTGACATCATAAAAACCAGGGGTATCATATGTTGTTGTGGGATTCTGCAACGTGCTTACATCTCCATTTCCAAGATCCCAGTTCCACGAAGAAACGGTTTCAAAAACAACCGACTGATCGACAAACTGCAAGGGCATATTGGGACAAACCGGTGTGCTGGCCACAAAATCGGGTACACCTGAAATAACATGAATCGGCCTGGTGGTATCCTGTTTCATAATCTGACAGGTCATTACGCCAGTCGTATCATCGTAGTTGTACAAAATCATGGTTGGTACATAATCATTGCCGGTTTGGTAAATATGCGTATATGTTGCACTACCTGTGCCGAAATCGCTGAATCCATCTCCATACACCATTCTAACTGAGTCTGCATGCAGGTTTGTAGTCGAAAAAACTACTTCAAGCGGAGCACAACCAATCAGCGGAGCATAGGTAAATTCACCGGTAGGTCCGCCAACGTGCACATACAGCGGAAACACAGTGTCGACCACACATCCGAAGTTGTTTGTAACCGACAGGCTAATATCATAATCACCCGGTTCATAGTAAACATGCTGCGGGTTTGTAGTATTACTTGTATTTGAAGTACCACTGGCTGTGTCACCAAAATTCCACAGATACTGCGTTACATCCGATGATGACAGACTGCTGAAATCAACTACCAGCGGCGGGCACAGTGTGCTGACAACCGGCGCCGAAAAATCGGGGAAAGGCATCGACACGGTTATATTCAGAGTATATGCGCTGTCGCAGCCATTGGCATCGGTTGCAATCAGTGTTACTGTAAATACGGTTGTGGTATCAACAACATACGTGTGTGTAGGATTTGTGAGTGTGCTTACCGGACTGCCGTCGCCAAAATCCCATTCATAGGAAGTGGCAGCAGTACTTGTGTTGACGAATGACACTGTTTCGGAATAGCAAAACACATTATTGGTATGTGTTGTATGAAAAGACGGATTTGGTTTTGTCGGCTGCACATAATTGTAGAAAATCCTTGTACTGTCGCAGCCTTTCGAGTCAGTGACCGTGAGCGTAATATTGTAACTCCCAGCTGTATAATACGTGTACTGCACAGACGGATGCGCAGTTGATGTGGAGCCGTTTCCGAACGTCCACAACCAGTCAGTCAATACCGCCGGAGCAGCTGCAGTGCTGTTATCGGTAAATTCTACCGTCAACGGCGTACAACCCGTCAGCGGTGTGGTGGCGGTGAAATTCGGCGATGGAAGCTGATTTACGGTAATCATGCTGGATATTGTTGTATCATCGGTACAACCCCAGCTATCGGTAGCAAGTAGTGTCACATCATACAGCCCGGCTGTATTGTAGCTGTGGCCGACCGTTGCCTGTACGCCGGACGAATTGGTGCCGTCGCCGAAAGTCCAGGCACGATTTGAAATGGTAACATAGGAAGTTGAAAGGTCCGAAAACACCACAGGATCATACATACAGACCTCAGGTATATTGGACTAAAAATTTGCAAAAACCTCATCAACCCGCACCATTACTTCTATTGAGTCGCGACACCCATTTGAGTTCGTTACAAGCAATTCAACCATATATGAACCCGGAGCTGTGTACATGTAATCGGGATTCTGAATGGTGTCGGTCCCGCCGTCGGCAAAGGTCCAGAACCATGTTTCGGCACCAACAGACTGATCGGTAAAATGCACTGTATCGGGGTATGAACAAAGTAATGCAGGTGAAGGCGAAAAGGCAGCAATCGGCGGCCAGATCGTTATATAATCATCTTTGATAAGCGTATCACGGCAACCATTATGTATGGCCACCAACGTAACCGTAAATGTTCCAGTGTCTCCGTACTGGTGCGTCGGATCAGGACCGCTTCCGAATTGCCCGTCGCCGAAAGCCCAGGACCAGGTCTCAACATAAGAACTCGAACTGTCATGAAATGCTACCATCTCGCTGTAACATACAATGGTGTCTTCGGCAAAAAATCCTACCTGCGGATGTAAACCAGTCATGATGTAGTTATTCATGGTGATGGTATTTGTACAACCTTCGGCATTGATTATAACCAGCGTCACATTAAACACACCCGAGTCGCCATAGGTATGAACAGGATTGATGGCGGTGTCGAGCGGAGAGCCATCGCCGTAATTCCAGATATACGTTGTTCCGGCACCGCCGGAGCCCGATGTAAACTGCACATCCAGCGGTACACAACCCATCACTATGTTGGCAGCAAATGTAACAGGAGGGGGAGCAATCTGAACGTAATTCGGTTTTGTCAGGGTGCCGACGCAGCCATTTGAATCGGTGACGGTGAGCGTCACAGAGTAATTTCCAAAGGCGTTATACGTGTTGGAAGCGAAGGCGGAATCAGGCCCTCCGAAGCTCCATACGTATTGTGCATACCCCTGATCGGCCACAAAATCCACTGTAAATGGCACCATACAACCAATGGGATTGACTGCAGAAAAATTAATAACTGGAGTTGGATAAACTTCAATGGTATCGGTAAACTGAGTATCCATGGGACATCCATACGTATCAACCGCCGAAAATGTGATGGTGTAAATTCCGGCAGTGGTATATGTATGCGAAGGGTTCAATGCGGTTGATGTACCACCGTCACCAAAATTCCATGAAGCAGATGCAATGCCGGTATTCAAACATTGAAAACTCACGGGCAATGGCTTGCAGCCTGAATTCGGACTAAATGCAATGTTGGGTTCAGGTGTTACGATATTTACAAAATTAGTCTTCACCAGGGTGTCCTTGCATCCATTTGCATTGGTCACAATCAGTGTAACCGTGTACTGTCCGGTAGTGTATTGATGCGATGGATTCTGGGCGATACTGGTGGTTCCGTCACCAAAATCCCATAAATAAGAGAGTCCCGAGCCAGTTGAGTTGCTTGTAAAATCGACTGTAGACGGAGAACTGCACGAGGTATTGTTTGTACTCGTAAAAGCCGCAACAGGATTCGGATACACCGTAATAAAGCTGTTGATGGTTTTGTTCGAAGAGCAACCATATATATCGCTGATGAGTAAAATCACATTGTACGTACCGGCATTGGTATAGGTGTGGACGGGGTTTCCGGTTGTTGAACTGTACCCGTCACCAAAGTTCCAGTTCCAGGTTGCAACAGAACCATCGCCCAAAGTGGTAATATCGCTGAACGCAACCGTAAGGGGCTGACAGCCACTTAGTGGCAAACCCGAAAAATTTGCTACCGGTTTTTTGTGAACTACAATGTAGTTTGTTCTGGTAAAGGTATTGCTTCCGTTAGCATTG
>CAYSCE010000208.1:0-5833 GCA_964429475.1 uncultured Bacteroidaceae bacterium
GGCGAGTTAATCAGTCTGTCCGCCGCAGCGGATAGGTATAGGGCATGAGGCATGCTGCAAAGGGCTCAGCGCATAATGCACACCCCGACGATTCCAGGTCAGCAATGTCATATTTTTGACCAATACCAGCTGACGCTAAAATGTCGGGAAGCATCCATTATTTTGGCGGCGAGTTAATCAGTCTGTCCGCCGCAGCGGATAGGTATAGGGCATGAGGCATGCGGCAAAGGGCATAGGGCATAGGGCGCAACGCACAACACACAAAGACTAATGCCTGCCGACTGTCGACTGCCGACTGATGCCTGCCGACTGATGCCTGCCAACTGTCGCCTGTCGCCTATCGCCTGTCACCTGATGCCTGTCACCTGTCACCTGATGCCTATCGACTGTCACCTGATGCCAGCCGACTGTCCCTGCACTGGCGCGGATTTGCAATTACGGGTGTTCGAAACATTTCAAAGAGCATATTTTACTGAGCTTACAACCCTGCACTGGCGCGGATTTGCAATCCGTGACAGTGCTTTCTCTACCCTGGCGCGGTCCCGGCAGTAATCGGAATGCAATCCTGCACTGGCGCGGATTTGCAATCCGTGACAGTGCTATCCACAGCCTTTTTATATAAGGATTATACTAGTAGCTTCATGATAAATATATAATCAATGCAAGCGACTGATTATTAATCAAAAGTGAAAATAATTCAATATTTATGCGGTTTTGTAAAAATGCCTTTTTACCTTTGTCCGGAAAAATTGATCGCTATGGAATTAACGAGGCAACAAACCGATATCCTGAATGCTACCGGCAATATCAGAATCAATGCTGTGGCGGGCTCTGGCAAAACCACCACTGTTATCGAATACGCCCGTCGCATTCCAAAAAATAAAACCATTCTGTATCTGGCATTCAATAAATCGGTGCGACTCGAGGCTCAGCAACGCTTTCAGGCATGCGGATTAACCAATGTCCGCATCGAAACAGCTCATTCGTTGGCATACAGCCATGTTGTTGTTGCAAACCGATATACATTGAAATCCAATGGCTATTCAATTGCCGAAATAGTACAGACATTACAGATTGGCGCCATCGGTGATGCGCTTACCGAATATGTGATTGCCAATCATGTCGCGCGCTTCATGTCGTATTACTGTAACAGCGATAAACAATCCATCAAAGATCTTGATTACACTTCTGTTATTACCGACGGCAAAGCCCGCGAATTTGTCAAAAAACACTATCGGCTTATAGAATCAAAAACCGCATTGCTGCTGCAGTTGATGGATAAGGGATCGGTTGCCATTACGCACGATTTTTATCTGAAGAAATTTCAACTGATACAGCCAAAGCTGAAATACGATTACATTTTATTCGACGAAGGACAGGATGCTTCTCCCGCCATGCTCGACGTCTTTCTGCGCCAGGACGCAGTAAAAGTAATTGTTGGTGATACCCATCAACAGATTTATGGATGGCGGTATGCCGTAAATTCGCTCGAAAAAGTCACGTATAAAAATTATTTGCTTTCTGAAAGTTTTCGCTTCGGAAACGATGTTGCATTGCTGGCTTCAACAATACTTGGCTGGAAAAAACATTTGGTTGCGCATGAGCCTGTGGTAATTCGTGGCATGGGAAAATCCGGGTTGATTAAGTCGCGTGCTGTTCTGGCGCGAACCAATATGGGCCTGCTGTTGAAGGCTATTGAACTGATCCGCGGTCCGAAAAAAATCAACCGCATTTATTTTGAGGGAAATTTCAACAGCTACACCTATGCCGACGAAGGTGCCTCGCTGTATGATGTTCTGAATTTATATCTCGGAAAGAAGCAACTGGTGCGCGATCCGCTGATTGCACGTATGGGCTGCATGGAAGATCTGGAAGATTATATCGATAAAACCGAAGACAAGCAACTGTCGATGATGGCCGATATTGTGAAAAAATACGGCGATCAGATTCCGGCCATTCTGCGCGAAATAAAAGCGAAACATGTTCCGGATCATCAACGCAGCTCGGCCGACATCATTTTCTCAACGGTGCATCGCTGCAAGGGAATGGAATACGATAGCGTTGAACTGGTCGATGATTTTTATAACGAAGAGCATTTCGAAAAATTGACTATTAATGAGACTGAACCTTTCCGAATGGAATTACTGTTGGCTGAAGTAAATCTGTTGTATGTTGCTGTCACCCGCGCCCGGTGCGAGCTTCACATACCCGAGTCACTGGTGCCCGAAGATTTTCCATCGTCAAAATTTATTCACGTATTAAAAAAGAAAACCGAATCACCGGTTGTTACCGCCGAAGAATGGCGCAAAGCCACTTACGGAAAGTCAGTACCTGAAGGGCATGAAGAAATACTGGCTATGGTGCGCTCCCGCAGCCACAAGCCCGCCGCCAATAAAACCTGGTCGCGCCGCATGGACGACGAGTTGATGCAAATGTTTCAACGCGGTGAAGATATTACAAAAATTGCCGAAAAAACAGGTCGCACCAAATGGGCCATCATGGCCCGGATACGGTTACTGGAAATGATTAATGATTAATATCAAAACGAAATATAAATCAGACTAATTCTACCTACCACGCATGGTGTCATACTGAACTTGTTTCAGTATCTACCATGCGTGGCAGATCATCCACCGCCGACCCTGAAACAAGTTCAGGGTGACACGGTGGATGATGATTGCGTACCTTGGTACGAGCTATTGGACTACTATAAAATTCGTTTTGGTATAACCCGTATCCTCGCTGCAATCAGAGCGGTAATCTAAGTGCATGTGCAAAAAAAAGTTCGGTAATTGGGCTGTATTTTCAACGTAACCTTTTTACTTTAAAACTTTAAAAACTTTCCACTCTCTCCGCGCGCTCATTCACCTTATTCAGCACCTTGTATACTATGAAAAGCAATCCCATAAAGACCACTGTCCACATGGCAGCCATCCAGTAATCAGCGTTTACAAAACTCCAGTACGCCAGATATATTGTAATGCCACGGCCGGCATACAATGTCCACGATAACAAACGGGCGCCTGAAAAGAGGCGACCCTTTTTATATTTCGCAGGCCAGAAGCCGCCCGGATACACATGATCGACAAAGCGCTTCAAAGTAATTTCATCATCGGGCTTGGTCAAAAAGGTGACTGAAAGCCAGATGCAAGTCACAATAACCGATAAAACAATAATGGTAAATGAATACAGATCGAGCTGCATGACAGAACATGCCTGCATTATCGCAGCATTGAAATCCGTTGATATGTACAACAGCAACTCAAACAAATTGGGCAGTATCAGTGCAGATACCATAGCCGAAAACTGCGACCACGCATTGATACGCCACCAATACCAGCGCAATATAAACACCGGTCCGACTCCAGCTGCAATGGTAAAAAGATAGCGCGCAAATCCAAATAAGGTGTCGGAAAAATACGCCACCACTCCTGCGGCTACAGCAGTCGCAATCATTGTGGTCAACCCGGCTCTGCTCACCTGCTCGTCAGAGGCTTTGGGCCGCACATGATAGCGGTAGAAATTCTGTATCAGCAGCGATCCGCCCCAGTTCAGATTATTAAGTATCACCGATAAAAATGCGATCAGAAACATCAGTGCAGCTGCAATCAGCAATGGAAGACTCAGGTGATTTGTAAACACCGAAATATAAGCTAGTGTCATGTCAATTGTAATATGACGTATATATTTTGTATATTTGCCAAAAAAAAGCTATGGCAATAAAATACACTGTTCATTTGAAAAAGTCTGAAAGAGACGAGTTGATGCAGATCATTAACAAAGGGGCTCACACATCGCTCACATTCCGGAATGCTTATATACTGCTGAATTGCGATGAGGGTAAGTATTCGGAAAAAGTCACGAACTCGGAGATGAGCAAGGTTTTGAAAGTAGGAATGCGAACCATTGACCGAGTAAAAAAACGGTTTTTAGAAGAAGGAATGGAGGCCACTTTAGAACGCAAACAAACAACACGCGTTTATGAGCGCAAGGCTGACGGTGATATTGAGGCTAAGCTTGTAGCTCTTTGCTGCAGCGAGCCGCCCAAGGGCTTTGGCAAATGGTCTCTGAGATTATTAGCAGACAAGATGGTTGAGCTTGATTATGTTGAAAGCATTTCGCATGAAACGGTGCGTTCCGTTTTAAAAAAACGACTTGAAGCCTTGGAAGGTCAAAGGCTGGGTGATTCCGCCGGAAAGTAATGGGCAATTTGTCGCCGATATGGAAAAAGTTCTGGATGTTTACAAACGGCCATACGACAAGGAAAACCCGGTAATTTGCATGGATGAATCACCGAAGCAATTAATACAGGAAGCTCGCATTGGCCAAAGATTACAAGTTGGCAAGACAGCTACTCAGGATTATGAATATATCAGAAAAGGTGTGGTAAATATTTTCATGTGTAATGAGCCATTGGCTGGGAAGCGGCTTGTAAAAATCACTAACGAAAAGACAAAGAAAGACTGGGCTCATTTTATTAAAGAGGTTGTCGATCGGTACTATTCCAAGGCAAAGAAAATCACACTTGTAATGGATAATTTCAAAACGCACGCAACAGGTTCATTATATGAGACATTCAGTCCCAAAGAGGCCAAGCGATTAATGGATAAAATCGAATTTGTGTTTACTCCAAAGCATGGGAGCTGGCTTAATATGGCTGAAATAGAGTTGAATGTTCTTAATGGCCGCTGCTTAAACAGGCATATAGACACCATTGAAACAATAAGGCAGGAAGTAAAGGCATGGGAATCCTACCGCAACCGAAAAGAGAACAAGATTGATTGGCAATTTACAACAAAAGATGCCAGAATAAAATTGAAGAAATTATATCCGTCAATTCATGGTTGACATGACACTAGTTCAGGCTTTAAGCCACATGCAAAATATCCGTCGGCGTAAGCAATAAAGGGCAGCATAAACTGAAACAATCCAATAATAACTGCAATAATTCCGGGCAAAATATTGCTTCGTACAACATCTTTCGGGCTGCGTGCCGACATCATTTTCTGGCCGCTCATATCGGGCATATCGCATATTGAAGCCATCCACCATTGCAGCAAAACAAATACAAGAAATGCATTAAATGCCTGTGTGCCGGTTTCCGGAAACAACGAAAAATCGATGCCCGCATTTGCAATGGTGTTTCCGACATGTGCCATACCACCTGCATCGCTGATTAATGCTGACATTACAACAATAAACAACGCAGCAAATATGATCAGAAAAACAAAGTCGAGACGGATGCGTTCACCCAAACTGTTGAAGAATGCTGCAACAATCACAATGCATGTTATGATAAGAATCGCTTCGGCTTTTGTAAGGCCAAATGCGGTAATCATAAAATTCGACAAACCAATGTACGTAAACGCAAGAATAAAAGTAACCAGAAATCCGCCTACATAAACGGCTCTGAAGGCATGCAGAATCCGAGATCCGCGGCCCGAAAAGCGAAACAGTAAAAATTCGTTCTCGGTTTTCACCGGTACTCTGCGCCACAAATGCGCAAAAAACGACAACCCGACAGCACCGCCGAATAGTGCCGACCACATGAGCCACATACCCGACAGATTACCTTCGGCCAGTGCAGCAGAAATCATCTGTGGTTCAGTAATAATACCGCCGCCCATCATCATCGACACTCCAATGAGCCACCAGGGCAGTTTTCCGGTATTGAAGAGATTTTTTTTCATGTTACTGCAGCCTTACAAAAGTAGTATTTATCTTTTATTGCATGTTGCAAAGCACAACAAAGACTAAATTGCTTTTTGAGATGCCGCTCCATTTTTGAACCTGTCTGACTGCCTGTTGCAGTTAACACGGCCAGGGAGGCACG
>CAYSCE010000209.1:0-5826 GCA_964429475.1 uncultured Bacteroidaceae bacterium
GAAGCGGGATTCGGATACAGATTCAGTACTTCCATTGTTTCTTCGCTCACACCAACAGCACCTGTTGTAAATGACCAGGTATAATCTTCATTATCCAGACAAAGCCCGGTCATAGTGCCGGCTCCAAAGGTTACATGATAGGTGGTTTCGCCCTGGAAATCAGGGTGAAATAATTTGACGGTATCGCCTGCAATAACCACACTGTCAATAACAACAGGTGTTACACCATCGGTTATGGTGATCAGACTGGTATCATTCAAAACCCATGGTTCCGAAGCCCAGAGAGCCACATAATGGTTCAAATGCACCTGCACAGCTCCATCAGCCGGGAATATACCATCCACTACGAAAGGTTTGTCGGGATGTACTGCCTGCAGATTAACAATAAAAATACTGCTTGCGTCAGCCCCTGTATTGGCACCGGTTATAAGGCCTCCAACCGACACAGTCCCTGAAACAAGATCGGGATGTGTAAATAACCCTGCTGCTGCTGGTACCGTTCCGGTCAGAAACAACTGATTACTTAAATCCACTGAACGACCAGTCGGCAGTCCTGTGTAAACATCCACTTCGGCCAGGAAAATATTACTGGGCGAGCCGGGCTGACAAAATACCCACAGATACTCGCTGGGGCATGACCAGTCGTCGAACGCGATGCCATAGCGGTTGCTGAGTCCTGTCAGACTGCTGTTGAGAATGGGGTTTACCACGCCGGTACCGGTCATGGTGGCACCTGTTTTATTTACGAGATAAATATCTCCTGTTACATTTCCAACCCAGAAGCCATCGCGGACATGATCATAGGCTATATAGCGAACAGTGGTTGGAGTGCTCACCGTGCCGATTAAAGTCGGAGTTACAGAATCGAGCGCCAGCTCATAAATGGTGGGCGTTCCGGCTCCACCGAAAAAATGTCCTGTTGTGGGATCATAGGCCATATCACGGATACCGACAGTACAGGCCGTAATACGGAACGTATCAACAAAAGCACCAGCCAGGGTATATCGGCCAAATTTTCCGGGAGTGGTGTAATATGAAACATAGTAATAATTGCCATCTGTTTCTACACCAAAAGTGCCGTTCTGAAGCGGAAAAACACTCTGCACCAGCGCCGGTGAATTCGTGACCGGTGTATTCATTGTGTCATTGGCATGATCGGTATCGGTGCCCAGTCCGGTCCATGTTTTCACATTATATGTAGCAATAGCTGAGAAATCAAACGTAGCACTGAATGTGTAGGTGAATTCAGCTCCAGGTGCCAGCGATGTAAAACCGGAATAGGAACTGTTCAGCGTTTCGTTTACAACAGTGCCGCCATCGACCTGATACGACACAGGAATCGAAGTTTGCGCACTGGTTCCGTAATTTTTCACCACGACCGAAATCTGTTCATTGGTCATGCCAAATCCATCTACAGGTGCAGTCATAGCCTTAATACCAACATCGTTGGGTTGCGGATCCCAGATTTTTACGTTGTCGATGGCCCACCAGTAATCGTTGTTGGCACCTTTGTAATAAAACCGTACTTTGAAGTTGGCATTTTTATATGCCGTTGCATTGATGTACTGATGATCGGGGGTTCCCCAGGTGCCTGCATCGGCTGTTGCAGAATATACATTCACCCAGGCACTGCCGTTCCACACATCTACATTGCCTGTTTCAGAGCCGCCTCCACCGAAATAATGAAAGTACTGATCAAATTCAATAATGACCAGATTATTCGAAGCCAGATTGTACGTTGGCGAAATCAACTGCTCGCTCATGGCCACCGCTCCTGCTGCATCGCTGTTGACCAGTGCAAACGGCGTTCCGTCGAGGGTATATGAAACCAGATAAGTATTTACAAATTCCCAGGTATGGCTGTCAGTGAGCGAATCAATGATGGTCCAGCCGGCGGGCAGTACAACATTGTCGAAATTTTCGTTCAGCGATACCGCTTTGGGTGATTGAGCCTGTGCCTGAAATGTGGCAGTGGCAAATAAAAAGACGAAGAGATAAACGGTGATTTTCATAAGCAATGTTGATTAATCAAACAAAAAGACAATGAAACCAAAAAAATGGTTGTCCTGTTTTTACAAATGCAATAATAATCAATTGAAGCAATTTATGCAAAAGAAATACATATAAATCGCTGAATGATATTTTTTACGCCATAAAAGGAAACAAAAACACGGTAATTCCAAATGTGTTTTTACTCCTTCTTTTCGCTCTCAACAAGTACTTCCTTACGGTTGCGGTAAACGACCATGTATTGAAAATCAGCGTTCGGCTGAGTATCGGATTTTACAACAAAAGAAGCGGAGGTTTTTTGTGTCACATATAAAACAACATTTGAATTCACCGGTGTCAGCATGACAAAATATTTGTCAGGATCGATGGGCTGTTTCAGTTCAATCAGCCATTCGTTGTTCTGCAGAGTAGCTTCACCCACCGAAACAATGGAGTTTTTTTCGGCTACAACCGGCTCCTGAGCATACAAACGGATAAAACCCGATATTAAAATCAAACTTAGAACTAATTTTTTCATGAAGGTATGTTTATTAGTTTCTCAAAACAAAAATCATCAGTACACCCTCGGCAGCCTGAGTGGCATCGCCGCCAACATAAATGGTATTTCCACCCAGCAGCCGTCGTGCTCGCACATCGAATGTGTAATTTCCGGCTGCAGTAACATTGTATCGTGCAATGGCCGAGAAATTCTGCCAGGTAATCATGCCATAATCATTATCGAGCGAAACCCGCACAAAACCACCCACTACAGCCATTGTTCCATTAATAAACAACGCCACGTCAACATCATTATAATCATTACCATCCATATACATGTTGCCTCCAAACCAAATCAGTACGCGGTCGCCGGCATTCAGGCCATTTATGGTAATTGATTCTCCCGGAACAGCTGTAAACGTGCTGGATGTTACAGCCAGACTACTGGTACTTTCGACTGTATAAATATTGTCGGGTGTTACAGCGCTGATCCAGGTCGGCGGCACATTGGCCCCGTTCGATTTCAACACTTTTCCGGTGGTTCCCGGATCACCGGCCGGCATCAGCGCAGCCGAAAACTGTACATTTCCGCCAACATCGAGGCGCTGGGTTGGTGTAATGCCAATTCCAAGATTATTCGAAACGTATACATCACCGTTACCAAAATACCCTGCCCAGTTGGTCAATCCGCCGGCTGCAGTTGCATACAGGCCATAGGCGATTGTGCCATTGCTGGCGCTGGAATAAATACCATAATTAGGGCATTCATCGCCATTCCGGATTGAAGAATTGTATAATCCATACAAAGTTGTTGCATTGCCGGTTGCCAGATTTGCGTCGTTTCTGATACCATACAAAAAGCCGCCTGTTCCCGAATGGTTCGCGGTGTTGTAAATTCCATACTGATCCTGAGTAGTAGATGTTGATACAATTCTGGCACCATACGAATAACTTGAATTTCCGGTGCCCGAATAAATTGACTCAGCTGCAATGCCATAATTGGCACTTGCCGTGGAAGTACCTGAAAAATAGCCACCATAGGCGGTACCGGTACCGGAATTCATGCGCGAATAAACACCATATGCCGAACTGGCTATTTCAACATATCGGTTGGCATCGTATTGACCACGAATTGCCGTTGAATTTAATCCGTCAACATGCAGTTTGAATGCTGGAGCAGCAGTGCCGATTCCCACATTTCCTCCACTCATGATCCGCATTTTTTCGGTATTGTTGGTTCTGATCGCCAGATCCTGTGCATCGTTGGTTCCCAGCCAGTTTAAGGCAGGCGTTGTGCCTGTGTTTCCGGTGGTAAGCCAGGCCTCGCGTAGCGTTAAAAACCGCACCCAGTTTGGTGCAGCGGGTGTGCCTGAATTATAATAATAACCCGGCGTCACCTCATTGGGCGCAGCTCCGGCCGTGGCCGTATTGTACACCATTAAACTGGTCGCCGGCAATGTTACAGGCGCAGCCAAATTGGCCGCACTCAGTGCAACCCGTGGAATGAGCATACCTTTATTATTACTTTGAATTTCCAGAATACTGGATCCGTCAGGTGTTATAACAGTAGATGAAATCCCTACACTCTGCCCCCTTACAATACATACCAATACCATTACAACACCTGTAAAAAACAACTTTCCCCCCATAGTTTGTAATTTTTTACCGATGATTTGAACCGCTAAATTATTAAGTTAATCTGAATAAATGGTTTTAATTCTTTGTTAATTAATCATTTGTGAAGTATTGAAGCCGAAGGCAAACAATCCTATAGATTAAAAAACAAACGTCATTAAAAGCAACAGGCCGGTATTACCCGGCCTGTTGTTCCTCCCTTAATAAAATCATTGTTACTGAACAATAACCTTATAAGTCCATTTAGTGTTGATGACAAAGAAATACATGCCGGGCTCAAGACAGCATACCCTGTTGTCCCGAATTTCCGGATTGATTTCGCGGCTCATGCTGTCGAAGACCCGCACCAAGCTTACTTCACCAATAATATTTATTTCATCGCCTTCGCTGGCCAATGTCGGGAACACCTGTACCTGATTGTCTTCACAGTCAACAGCAATCACATCGGAATACGAAAATCTGCCGTCAAAATCAGTTTGTTTGAGGCGGAAGTATCTGGCGGATGTTTCAACCTCAAGAGAGTAATTCAGCACTTCATTTGAATTGCCTGCTCCATCTACTTTTGCAACCGGCACAAAATCACTATTGGCATTATCAGCCGCTTCGATGGTGAAATAGGCGTTGTTGGTTTCGGTGGCGGTGGACCATGCGAGCTGAATATTATCATTTTCGCAAACCGCTTTCAGATACAGAAAACTTACCGGCAAACTGAAAATAGGAACAGATGAACATTGTCCGGATGGCGAGTATGTTGGATTTCCCGGATAATCAAAATCCACTGTTGCACCGTCGCCATTGTAGACATAATATGCGTTGTACGTGACAGCGTCGGAACCACATGAAGCAATATTCATCGTTAATGTTCTGTTGGTCGGATTGGTTGAATTGTGGTTGACAAAATGACCCGGAGTATTGTCAGGACATTGAAATATTGCATAAAGCGTATAATTCAGGTCCGAAAAATCAAACATGGTGTAATTAAAGTTGGTATTGGTGAAAAACATCACCTGAGCCCCGGCAGGAATCACACCCGCAACTGGTTCCAGAATCTGGCCGCCAGCTGTAATTGTTGCATTGATATTTGATACAATGGAAGCAGTAGTTGCATTTTGGCATATTCCCTGCCATGTGTTCGCAACATTAGGCCATGTCACTGTTATATCAGCTGTGTTAATCGGATTTCCACCAACCACAAAACGGAACATTTCGTTTCGTCCTTCAGCACTGCCATCGCAGGCATCCACCAGAATACTTTCTATTTCAATACATGAACACGGACCTCCGCTCAATGTAACAGTGAATACAGCCGATTCTGTTCCCGTTACAATGGGATTTGAACTGACCACCCTGATTTTGTATCCGGCACCCGAAGCTGTTGCAGGTGGAATAGTAATGTTAATTGTACCACTGTTGGCAGTTGATGTCAATGTACCAATATTCACAGGAGATGCAAAACTGCCCGAAGCATTGGAAAGCTGAGCAGTGTATACATTTCCGGCATTAAACACATCGGTTGATGTGAAAGCAACAGTGCCACTGGCGCCTGTTGAGCATGTAACCGTAAAAGGCGGAGCTGAAACAGTGCCTGTGGTGATGGTGTTGGATGAACAGGATATTGAGTGGGTGCCGAGATGCGTAAAATCATCGGTCGCATACCCAGTCCATTCAGCTGCAGGGTCAAATACATTTCCGTCATTGTTGTCT
>CAYSCE010000210.1:0-5780 GCA_964429475.1 uncultured Bacteroidaceae bacterium
ACACAGGAGGTCTCCTATTCCGACAATGATCAGTCATTGGCAGCGCGCGACCGGGGCGATGGAAATCTGGCGAAGAAATTATCAGCAGTAACAACAGTACACCGGTTTGAGCTGGTTTTTGATGGATGTCAGCCGAATGTGATGGTCGAAGGCGAACAGCCGTTGCCTGTACAGGTGGATTATTATCTGGGACATTGCCCGGCCGGAATAACAAATGTGCCCACGTATAAACTGATCCGATATAAAAATCTTTATCCGGGGATTGATTTGTCGTTTATCAACGATGGCAAACAACTGAAATATTATTTCACGGTTTCACCGGGTGCTGATCCGTCTGATATCCGTCTGCGCTGGGATGGTGTTGAAAATATGCTGAAGAACGATCAACAGGAAATACAGTTTTCGGTAGGCGGTTTTCAATTCAACGATAAAGCGCCGGTTTCGGAGTGTGGAGGCCAGCTCATTGCAACAGAATATCAGACAGCCGGCAGTGCTGTTTCATTTCAGTTGGGCACCCATAACAGCAATGACACATTGATCATTGATCCGGGATTATATTGGGCCAGTTCGTTGCAATACAATGGCTATGGTACCTGGGGTGGGCTGGTTACGACTTCGGCCGGAGAATATTATGTGGTTGACTGGGAATGGAATCCAGGCCTGGCGGATGTGTCTACCTATCTTTCAAGTGCAGGTACATCAACGTTGTATAGCAGCGATGCCGCCTGCGATGATATCATTATTTCCAGATTCAGGAAAAACGGTTCGCTGATGTGGGTTTGCCGCTATGGCGGAACAGGAGATGATGATATTAATGGCGGAGTGGAACTTGATGGGAACAACAATCTGTATATTGCCGGAACATCCGCAAAGAACACTTCTCTGGGGTCTGGCGATTTTCCGCTGCAAGCCTGGACCGGCGCTTTCAATCAGGCCTGGGATGGTTCGCTGAGCACGGGTTCGAGAGGTTATCTGCTTAAATTTTTACCCGATAATTCGCGTCAATGGGCAACGTATCTTGACCGTGGTGCATATCTCGAGGTTTTTGATATTGCCTGTGGATTAAACAACAGCATATACCTGACTGGTACTTCGGGCGGTAGTCCGACATATATCACAGCCGGCAGTATACCTTCGGGAACCGGATATCTGGGAGCCCTGAACGGAAACAATACATCCCATAGTTTTATTATGGAATTCAACAGCAGTGGCGCTTTATATTGGGCAACATGGCTTCCGGGCGTTACAGCTTCAACCGGAACCGGGCGTTGCTCGGACATTGCCGTCAATAAAACCACCGGAGCATTTTTTGTGGGAGGCGATGACATGTGGAGTTTTACAACACCTTTTAATACTGCGATTATATCGGCTGCATATACCAATAAAGGAAACAGCGATATTTTTTATCTGGCTTTTAATTCAAGCAATCAGCCTGTTCCCGCCAATGGTAAATATTTCGGCGGAGCCGGATTTGACAAGATAAACATCGGCGCCATGAATGGTGATATGGAAGTAGATGCATCGGGTAATGTATATATGTGTGGACACACTTACAGTGCTGATTTCCCGCTTGTAAATCCGGGAACATGTGCTTATTATGATGGCGTTATCAATGATGGATCAGGTATTACAGCTAATGTGGCAGCTACTCAGGATGGTTATCTGGTAAAAGCGAACAGCAGCGGCACGATGGTATTATCTACTTTTTTTGGTGGAACCGGAAGCACCAGTATGAAAATGCTGAAAAAGGATTCGCATAACAATTTGTGGATTTGCGGCATGCAAGGTTCAACGGGGCTGGCACAGGTGAGCAGGACAGGATACTTTAATCAGGCCTTTGCCGGCACAAATCAGAATTTGTTTATGGCTCAGCTGGGGACCAACGACAATATGGAATGGCTTGCTTATTATGGATTTTCGACCGGCTATTCCGATTACAACGGATTTGATATTTTTGAGCCAGCAGCCGACAGTGTTTATACCTATATGGCCGGTAATTTCAATTATACCGTAAATACCGGCGGCGGCTATCAGTATTCGTCTTCGGGCTCCTGCAGCGGTGCTGCACAATTCAGAAACTATTATACTCCCTATGCTCCGTTTACCATTTCGGGTGCAACTTCCTTGTGTCAGGGGAATTCTACCACATGGACTGCAACCAGCGGAGGTGGTTCATGGTCGAGTTCGAATACGGGCATTTTTTCTGTAAACTCAGCTACCGGCGCAGTGTTGGGCGTGTCTGCCGGTACAGCTACTATAACATATACACTTACTATAAGTTCATGTACTTACACAGCATCTGCCAGTATCAGCATCACAGCTGGTACGACCCCAACTTTTTCAACCTATGGTCCATATTGCATCGGAGCAACACCAGCAGCGTTGCCGGCTACTTCAAACAATGGAATTGCCGGAACCTGGAGTCCGGCTTCAATAAGTACTGCAGCAGCAGGAACCAGCACGTATACTTTTACACCATCGGTGGCTTGTGCAACTACTGCTAATGTGTCTGTGACTGTTAATGCGCAGGGTACAGCGACCATTTCTGCCAGCGGACCAACAACATTCTGTCCCGGAGGATCGGTTGTATTGACAGCGGGTGGAGGCACCACTTATCAATGGTCAACCGGAGCAACCACCAGCAGTATCACAGTTACGGCATCCGGAAATTACACAGTAAGCATTACAAGCGGGTGCGGCAGCCCACCATCGAATCAGGTTTCAGTAACACTCAATGCACCGCCGGTAGCCATTATTACCGGAGACAATACTTTATGCGCCGGCGAAACATCGGTTCTTTCGGCTGCTACATCCATTGCCGGAAACGGAACCATTACGGGTTATCAATGGTGGTTCGACAATGGCACAACCAATTCGGCCATCAGCGGAGCAACCGGAGTAACCTACACGGCAAGTCAGGCTGGTACTTATTCCTGTGTTATTACTGACATCAATGGATGTACATCGGTAGCGTGTCCGTAAATTGATCAATTCTATTAAAAATGAGCCAAGCCAATTGTAAAATGATTCTACATCAAGTGTCAAAATCCGTGTTGCGATTTTGCGCAAAAGGAATTGTATTAATTTGTGTAGTTTTGATAAGCATTCAGAATGATGTTTATGCTCAAACTCATAATATACCTGCAACAGGAAGTGACACATGGACTACTTGTTCAGGAACATTGTATGACAACGGTGGCACAGGAAATTACTCCAATTCATGCAATGGCTTTACAGTTATAACACCGGCAACTGCAGGAAATTTAATTAGAATTTCAGGAAGCGTTATTTCAGAAGGTGGTTATGATTATTTAACCATTTATGATGGTGTTGGAACTGGAGGCACTATACTCTGGGGCGGATCAGTTCATGGTACCGGTACCAGTTGTTTGACAACTAGTGTCCCGGTTGTAACATCGTTATCCGGTAGTTTAACAGTGAAATTCTACTCAGACGGATCAAATGTGTGTGCAGGAGTTTTACTAACTGTTTCCTGTATTACACCTTGCGTAGCCACACTCAGTATTTCGGGACCAACGCTGGCCTGTTCTTACACCGATATTTCCTACACCGCAACACCCTCTGGATTTGGCGGTACGCCTGCCTACCAGTGGTATTACAGCAATGCGGACGGATCTTCGGTGGTTGCTTTCGGTGCTTCGTCCGGAACAGGAAGCGCCCCGTATTACACAACCTATTCGGGCGGTTTGTCACAAACTCTCAATATTAATACTTTTGGCGGCGCTTATGACCATATGCACGTTTGGTGTGTGGCCACCTACAGTGGATGCAGCGCCACTTCAAACAATATGGCTCTGGTAACCGAATCGGCCATTTCGGCGCCCACAGCCGGAACACATACTCCCTCGCAGACTCAGATTGTCTGGAACTGGAACGCCGTAACCGGTGCCACAGGTTACAAATGGAGTACAACAAACAACTATGCTACAGCCACTGATGTGGGAACAAATTTATCGCGTACTGAAACAGGACTAACCTGCAATACAACTTATACACGTTATGTGTGGGCATATAAGGCATGTGGATATTCGTCTGCAACAACACTTTCAGCCACTACAACTGCCTGTTGCACAATGCCGGTTATTTCGAATATGACTACATCGGTCTGCAGCGGCTCTCCATTTTCGGTGACACCGGTCAATGGTACCAACGGCACTGTTCCTGCCGGTACAACATACAGCTGGACGGCGCCTACCGTCAGCGGAATTTCAGGTACAACCTCCGGCTCAGGAGCATCGGCAATCAGTGGTACGCTTATCAATTCAACAGCAGGGACTGTTAATGTTGTTTACACCGTAACTCCGGTTTCGGGCGGATGTACTGGAGCGACATTTACGGTTACAGTTTCGGTACTTCCTTTACCCACAGCAAGTATATCTCCGAATCCGGTTCCGCAATTCTGTTATGGAGGCAGTCAGACGCTTACAGCTTCGACCGGCTGCGGATCTCCTTCGTATTTATGGTACCGTAACGGCACAAGCACCGGAACAATAACTTCAACCTATTCAGCAACACTTCCCGGATTGTATTCGGTCAGAATCACTTGCGGAGGCTGTGCAAATACTTCAGCACCAGTAACGGTTGTGGTACAAAGCAATGATTTTACGGTCAATGTCAGTCAACCGGCAACAGCCGGCCTGTCAACCGGCGATTATGTCTGGTCGGGAAATACCAGTATTGACTGGCATGTTGCATCGAACTGGCTTGTTTATAACGGAGCCGGCGTATATTCTGTTGCGGCAGCCGTTCCCGACAGCACAAAAAATGTGTTTATCCGGCCCTATACAGGCTGTGCATCGAATTTGTGCAATATTCTGAATGGCTTCACCGGAAAGTGCAGGAATATTACCATTGAATCAAGCCTTACCATGAATTCCGTGTGTTATCTCGAAGTAGCACGTAACTGGACCAATACGCTCGGCACATTAAATCCGGGCAGCGGGACAGTGATTTTCAACGGCCGCAAAAATACCACCGGAACAATTTATTCAGGCGGTGATGGAGCCGGAAAGCAATTCTATAATGTCGAAATAAAATCAGAAAGCAACTCCTCTCTTGGCTCCAACGATGGTAACAAAGTTAATCTGGAAGGAAATATCAGAATCAACAATAATTTTGTGCTGACATCGGGCTATCAGTTCAATGTGAACAGCAGCAGTCTGATGTCGGTAGGAGGCAATTTTACACACAACATCTGTGAATTCAACCGTGGTCTGGGAGCTGTTACGCTTACCGGAAGCGGTAAAGTCATTGATGGCTCAGCTGCAACTTATTTCCGTATTTTAAACATCACAGGATCCTATACGTTGAATGCAACACATATGTATTTATGGAGCAACCCCAATGGTGATTATGGAGATATTAATATTATGCCCGGAGGAACATTCAATGCATCGTCCAACACGGTACATATTGATGGCAGCTGGACCAATAACGGAACTTTTACTGCCTCAACCAGCACCGTGAGTTTCGAACGTGGATTCGATCAATTTGTAAAATCGGGTGGTAGTTCATTTTACAATTTTACTGTAACCAAAACAGCTACACCACCATACGTTACATTGACTGACCCAGCCCGGATCAGCAATTACGGCAACTTTATTTATGGTATTGTCAATTATAATGCTACCGGATCGCTGACATTTACAGATAATGCAACGTCGAACGGAGGTGCTGAGCATAGTTTCGTTGATGGATACGTGCGTAAAACCGGCAATGAGTCTTTCCTTTTTCCGGTGGGCGATATAACAGCTATTGCT
>CAYSCE010000211.1:0-5773 GCA_964429475.1 uncultured Bacteroidaceae bacterium
CGCATGTGGTCAAAGTTTCCATAATTATTAAAGGTAAAATCACCGATTACCGGATTGGGATAAATAATTGTATTAAAAATCCTGATATCGTCAAATCCGTTCACCGGGCTGGCTGCGACAGGCGTTCCCGGCTTATATAAAGGATTTGTGTAGGTCGAATCCCATGGTGTATAAGACATGCCAAACCACATGGAGTCGGTCAGCAATTCGCTGCCGCCCATATTCATGGCCCAGTTTGAGGTATCACCATCGCCGGTAAATGTGGCAAAATAATCGGGATTACCGCCCAGACCTGAATGAGACAAATAAGTAATGTCGTTGACAAAACCAGAATAAACAACCATGTTGAGTGCATTGTCGGCCGAATCGATATCGGCAATCATTTCTTCAGCCGTAACCGAAGAACCATCGAAGCGGTAGCCCCAGGCATAGGACTGCGGATTGGAGCCATCGTTGAAATCAATAACCAGTACCGCTTTTTGCGATCCGGTGCCAACCCAAAACGAGATGTCGTCCATTGAAAACTGTGCATTTGAAAGGAAAGGCATGGCTAAAGCAAGCCATAACAGCGAACTGTGGAAAAAATGTTTCATAAAGTAAAAACATTAGAATTAGACAAAGCTCCATGACCCTTACGCCCGAAAGTATCATGAAAAAACGCCTGGCAGGTCTTCTGACTTGTCCCGGCGCGGCGCCTTCCCGTTCCTTGCGTATCGGAACAGTGGCAGGGGAATTTCCGCGCCCTTTTACAGGACTTACAGCAGCGGGTACTGTCCGGGATTTTCACCCGGTTCCCTCTTAGCATCGTTGGCTTTTTTCCTTCGATGAACCAAACTCGCTGCAAAGTAAAACAAAAAATATGAGACCTTCCGGACCAATGCGGGGAAAGAAATAAACAGGGGTGTTGAAAACTATTTTCCGCTATCATCTTGTTGATTATCTGTATTTTACAAAACACGCTGAAAAAATATCGGAAAATTTCACATATTTATGTATCCAAAACTCTCTTTTTTCGTAAAAAAACGTGTTTGATTTGCATATCTCAAAAAAAAGATATAGTTTTACGCAAATTTTTCATGGATAATGAAAAGAGTCTTTAACAAATATTCACTACTGGTACTTGTGTTCATCGGAGCACTGGCGTTAAGCTCATGCTCTTCGAGCCAGTTTAGAAACTACAAGCGATACGTAAAACGTAAAAATACGGCATTGGGATACCGCAGCCATTATCAGAAAAAACTGAAGCGTAACACCATGCCTATCAACCGGAATTATATCATCCGGAATAAAAGAACAGCCCCAAGCTGGCGTTAAAATTTTATTTGAAACAGCATTACTGAATTTCCTCCGCCCACCGAGGTTCGTCCCTGCGATGTAACTATCAGCAGTTTGGCATCGGCGGATACAGCCAGTCCTACAGGAAATGAATCGGCTTTCACCGAGGCGATCACTTTCATGGTTGAATAATCAACCACTGTAACCTTGCTTTCATTATTGATGGCCGCATAAATATATTTTCCATCCGGCGAAACATCTATGGTACGCACCCCTACTCCAACAAATGCATTCTGCCAGTTGCTGTAAGTTGTCTTCTTGTTATTCATATACCACACCAGCGAATCAACCGGTGCTTTTTGCACAAAACCAGGTTTGGTGCACGAAACCAGCAAATCATTTCCGAAAATTGTCAGATGACGCACATTGGATTTCATTCCCCACAAAGTGCCCATCGAAGTCATGGTTTCCATATCAAAAAACGCAATTCCTCCACCACCCATGCGGCCTACCATCAGATAGCGGCTGTCGGGCGAAAACACTGTACCACGCAAACAATAGCCACATTCCGAGTCGCGGTTAATCGGTTTGTCGCCGGTTCCTTCAAGCGAAAGTTTGTAATCCACCACAAAGTGTTTTACATAATGAAAATCGTTCGGATCATGCGACGAAATATCCAAAATTCCAATGGTATTATCGCCCCAGTGTGTCACCGCCAGATACTTTCCATCGGGCGATGCCGCCACCATTTTCGGAAGCGGACCGGTTGGAATCACACGGACAATTGAATCACATTCTGTATCAATAATGGCTACAGCAGAAGGTTGTAATGCATTCGCGTCGAAGGAGCGACGGTAATAAGTAACCCAGAGATATTTTTTATTATGTGTAAAACACGATTCTACGGGCTTTCCACTAAATACATTGACATTTCCGGTGTACGAAAAGTTGTAACCCAATGCCGTTTTTTCGTGAAACAATTCCGCATCAGCAACGCTGAAGCTGTGTTTGATCACTTTCAGCATTTTGAACGAATCGAGACTGAAGACCAAAGTTTCACAGCCTTCGAGACTATGAATGTAGAATTTGTTTTTCTCATCCAGTATATTGGCCGATTTCGGACTGTCAATATGCTTATTGATAAAATCGGACGAATCCTTTGCCTTTAAGTTGTAATTTTGAATTCTGGCTCTGAGAGAGAGTTCCACACCCGCATCAGCCGGAAGTGATTTTTCTCCGATCGGAATATTTATAACAGGTTGAGCAAGTAAACCAACAGTAAAAAGAGTGAAAAATACAGCGACAATCCGTTTCATTTTTTCTTTCTGTTTTTCATCACCTTGGCCAGACCGCCGGTTGAAGTCTCGCGATAATCGGCATTCATATCCAGCCCGGTCTGTTTCATGGTTTGCACAATTTCATCAAACGAAATGCGGTGGCGACCATCGGACAAGATGGCAAAAGTAGAAGCGTCGAGAGCGCGTGCAGCGCCGAATGCATTGCGTTCGATACATGGAATCTGAACCAGACCCATAACCGGATCGCAGGTAAGTCCAAGATGATGTTCCATGCCCATTTCAGCAGCATATTCAACCTCGGTTATGGTGCCGCCAAAAATCTGTGTTGCTGCTGCAGCAGCCATGGCACATGCAGTGCCCACTTCGCCCTGACAACCCACCATGGCACCACTGATGCTGGCGTTGTGTTTCACCAGATTTCCGACCAATCCTGCCGTTGCCAGCGCGCGTATGATGCGCTGTTCCGATGCATCGTTGAATTTGTGCAATAGATAAAGTACAGCAGGAACAACGCCACAGGAGCCACAGGTGGGCGCAGTGACCACATGACCGCCACCTGCATTTTCTTCGGCTACAGCCAGTGCGTAGGTGTACACAAGTCCGCGCCGCATAACCGCCGGATTAAAACCTTGCGACTTGGCATGATAGCTGGCCGCTTTGCGAGCCAGTTTCAAAGGTCCTGGCAGCACACCTTCGTGTTCGATTCCACGTTCTACAGCGTCTTTCATTACATTCCAGACTTCTGCAAGATATTCCAGTATCGATTCACCCTCGCAATGGACAACATATTCCCACAACTGAGTTCCGTTGTCGTCGCACCACTTCATAATATCGTGCATGGTGTGCAAAGGGTAAATATGTTGCGATGTGTCATTTCCCGGATGATCAGTAATCTGTCCTCCGCCGACACTAAAAACTTTCCAGCTTGCTTCCACCGCATTTTTTTCATCCAATGCTTCGAAGATCATGGCGTTCGGATGCTCGGGCAAAGATTCATCATAGTGCCAGACAAACTCCACTTCGGAAGGATATAAAATACCGCTGATGGCAACATCTGTCAGGTGGCCTTTGCCGGTCAATGCAAGGCTGCCATACAAATGCACCCGGTATTTTTTTGCTCCGGGAGCAATTTTTAAAAACTGTTCTGCGGCGCGCGACGGCCCCATGGTATGGCTGCTCGAAGGCCCGTAGCCTATTCTGTAAATTTCGCGAATTGAATACATACACTACTCCATTGTTTCAAACTCAACCGACTTCAAATCCCCCTCCGTAAACAACAGTGCTATTTCGCTGCAGATTCTTTCCGTATCAGCATGCATGGCAATATGAATCTGGTAACGGATTTTCGATATTTTTTTTTCGTAGTCCTTTTCTATGTTGATGGTCAGAATACGAATCTGATGTTTTTTTAATACTGTTATAACGTCTTCCTTCCGATCGCCAATTCCTGTATATTTCACACTAAGTACTTTGTACAGGCTTTCTCTGAAAACATTTTTTTCGAGATAATCAATGAATATCAGAACAAGCAGAATAATGACAACAGCTACAAGCGCAGCCAGATAAAAACCCGCACCAATAGCCAGTCCTATGGCCGAAGCCACCCAGATGGTGGTTGCAGTTGTAAGCCCTTTTACATTCACGCCCATGCGGATAATGGCTCCGGCACCCAAAAATCCAATACCAGAAACAACCTGAGCAGCAATGCGGCCTGGATCGTAATTCTTGTCAGCTCCAAAAACCTGAGGCATATAAATTGAAATAAGCATCACCAGCGTTGAACCAACAGCAATCAGAACATGCGGACGCAAACTGAGTATCTGCTTATGCCGGCCTCGCTCGATGCCAATAATCAGACCGGCCGCAAAACTTAGAAATAGGCGGAGAATGACATCCCATGTGTCAATTTGCGGAGATAATTCCTGCAGTAATAAGTTGTCCATAGCTAATAATAATATGCAAACCTAATGAATTTGCCTGAATTAGCTTGCCTTGTCTTTAATCCTCTTAAAAAAAATCCGGGCTTTTCAGCCCGGATTTTTTCCGAAAGAATAATTTCTTTATTCAATTACAACTGTGCTTATCTGAATTCCTTCCTCAGAAACAAGCTGCAAAGAATAAACTCCGGCTGACAATTGTGATACAGGGATCACTACTACATTTCCGGATGTGGTGTTTTTCAAAGTCTGTGAACTCACCAGACGACCTGTTGCATCAAAAAGATTGATCACAAGATTGTTTTGTTCTGCAGCAAATGCAATGTTGATGCTTTCGCTGGCGGGGTTCGGATACACATTGCCAATCTGGAGTGTTGATGTTTCAATGCCTGAGCAATCTAAAACCGTAATAACGATATCATTGCTGGCAGCACAGGTGAATGAATTTGTAACCGTTACGCTAATGGTATGAGTGCCAACGCCAAGAACAGCACCATCAACAGTAAGCGTCTGAGTTGTAGCTCCTCCTGTCCAGGAATAGCTTGTAAATCCTGCGCCTGCATCGAGGGTAGTCAATTCATCGTTGCAGATGGTTTGATCAGGACCGAGATCAACAGTCGGAGCAGGTTGTGAGGTAACAGTCAGCGTCTGGGCTGAGCCGATTCCGCAAGAGTTGTAAGGAGCAACCGAAACTGATCCGCCCGTACTGCCGGTTGTAACGGTAATGCTGTTTGATGTACCCCCAGCCGTCTGGATCCAGCCCGAAGGGAGCGTCCAGGTATAAGTTACCCCTGCCACATTCGATACAGAGTACACCTGCGACGAACCGGTGCAGGGATTGATGTTGCCAGTAATAACAGATGGCTGTGAGGGTGCAGTTTCAACAATAGCCGTCATGCTGCCTGTTGGACCCGTACCGCAAATATTGGTTGGAGTAACAGCAATTGGTCCGGTCGTAGCCCCAACATTGACTGTAATAGCAGCTCCACCTTGTCCACCTGTTATTGTCCAATCGGCCGGTACGAACCAGTTATATGATTCTCCGGCTACGCCAGAAACAGCATATACTGCAGATGTTCCCTGACAAGGTGTTGGAGGACCCGTAATAATCGGCTGTGCAGGAACCACCGATGGCGTGAGCGATAAAGTTTGAGGTGTTCCGTTTCCACAGGCGTTGGAAGGTGTAACCGTGACTGTACCTGCAGTGGCAGATGTCGTTACCGTGACGCTGTTTGTGTTCTGACCTGCTGTGATTGACCATCC
>CAYSCE010000212.1:0-5764 GCA_964429475.1 uncultured Bacteroidaceae bacterium
GTATCCCAACCCTGCCACCGATTTTCTGCGCGTCGATTTTTCGGATTATAATATTGAAAATGGAAAAATCATCCTGACCGATATCCTTGGCGAAACCGTTTTGAAACCTGTCTCTGGAAGCTTTAACGGAATGGAAAATGTTGATGTCCATGCACTCAATCCAGGTTTGTATTTTATGATGATACAGTCTGAAAACGCCAGTGTCTCTATGCCTTTCGTAATAGAATAGCCAGAACAGAAACATGCCTGCCATTCAATCGTGTGTATTTAATTACAGATCAAAAAAATGTAAGCACGGCAACTTTATTAAGCTTTTGTTTGTCTGTTTTGCAGCGAATTGTATTTTTGTAATAAAAACCACACCATGAAGATTTTTACTCTGTTGTTTTGTTGCATGTTTGTTTTTGCGTTCAGCACACATGCACAACTAAGTCAGGGCGGAACGCCCAAAAGTTTTACCATGCCCGGATTGCATTCGGTGGTCCCATCGATGAATATCGAAAAGCCTGATCTGACCGAAGTGCAGGCACAGGATAAAATAAACGATGCGATGAATAAAGCGTATCGCGTGGGCACAGTTCAGACCGTTTCCATCAATCCGGATAACAGCGGCGTATGGGATTTTCTTCCCGACGGATCTGCTATCTGGCGCGTGAAAATCGCATCCGAAGACGCGTTGGCACAGTGCCTCTATTTTTCCGATTATATGCTTTTACCAGGCATGGAGTTGTTTGTGTATTCAACCGATAAATCATTTGTCCTCGGCGCATTTACCGAAGTGAATAATCACGAATCGCGTGTAATGGCCACACAGGATGTGCCCGGAAAAGAACTCATTGTTGAATTGTTCATGCCCGATCGGAACGCCGATTTTGGCTTCGAAATCAATGGTATCGGATATTTTTACCGCGGTGTTTTCTACAGCAACAACAACCCCAAAAGCTCCGGTGGATGCGAGGTTAACGTAGTTTGCCCCGAAGGAAACAACTGGACTGTTCAGCGCCAGAGCGTGGCGAAAATTCAGGAAATAATGCAAGGCAGTATTTATTTTTGTACCGGTAGTCTGGTCAATAATACCGGTCAGAATTGCACACCATATTTCTTACTGGCCAACCACTGTTCAGTTGGAAGTGCCGTCGTAACTGCTGCTGAACTGAATCTTTGGGTGTTTAAATTCAATTATCAGTCAACAACATGTAATGGTACCACATCAACGGCACAATCACTCACCGGTTGCACATATAAGGCATCGGATTCATATGGAGAAACGTATCCTCCTACTGGAACTGACTTTTTTCTTTGTCAGCTGAATGATCAGGTGCCGGCTTCGTATAATCCGCATTACAATGGCTGGTCGTATCTGAATTCAGCGCCTACCAGCGGTGTGGGTATTCATCATCCGAATGGCGATATTAAAAAAATCAGTACCTATAGCGGAATCAGTACCAATTACACCACACACTGGGGCGTAGTATGGATTTCAACGGTCACCAATCATGGTGTTACGGAAGGTGGTTCATCGGGATCACCCTTGTTTGATCAAAACAAACGCATGATCGGAACTCTCACGGGAGGCGGTTCGGCTTGCTCTGTCGACAGTATCCAGGTTGGATTTGGCCCTGATGAAGAAGACATTTACGGCAAATTTGCCAAACAATGGTTGTACAATTCTGCTACCGATAAGCAGCTCAAATGCTGGCTCGATCCTTCAGGTGCATCAACCGGTACACTCGATGGCCGTGGCGTTTGCACCGCTGGTCTCGACGATGTGAATTATATCCGCGCCAACATTCATGTGTATCCCAATCCGGCTACCGATTTTCTTAGCGTCGATTTCTCAGATTACAATGTTGAAAACGGAACCATCATCATCACCGACATCCTTGGTAAAACTGTTACAGCGCCTGTTTCCGGCAGTTTCAACGGAACTGAAAATGTCGACGTCCGCGCACTTGAACCCGGCATGTATTATATGATGATTCAATCTCAGAATACAACGGTTTCACTTCCTTTTATGGTGGAATAAATCAATAAGTGAATTATGAAAGCCGGTTTATGACCGGCTTTTTTCATGACCATAATTCCGCATAAATTCGCTTACTTTGTATATTGTAATTTCAATTATTTATGGCATTTCATTCTCTCAGCGAAATCATCGATATACTCCGCAAACGCGGTCTGGTGGCCGAAATTGGCGAAGAGGTCAGCCCGGTTCTCGAAGCATCCGAAATAGCGGACCGTTTTGCAGCAGATACACTACACAGCAAACCATTGTTGTTTTCGCAGAATGGAACGGAGTTTCCGCTGCTCATGAATTTGTTTGCCAGTAAAAAAATTACAGATGAATTATTAAACCTTACAGGCTCCGAAGGATATTTTTCGCGTGTGCAGAATCTGTTGTCCATGATGGACTCAAAGCCGCGCCTGTCGCGCAAAAGCATGAAGTCAATCATGAGCCTGCGAAAAACATCTCCGAAAAAAATGCGTCGCAAAGGCGCTTGCATGGCCGTTGTACAAAAGAATCCCGATCTGAATCTTTTGCCGGTTATTCAGTGCTGGCCTCACGATGGCGGACGTTATCTCACGTTGCCGCTGGTACATACCATCGATCCGGATACAGGCCAGCAAAACACCGGCATGTACCGCATACAGGTGTTCGACGGACAAACAACCGGTATGCACTGGCACCGCCACAAGGGTGGGGCAGCCCATTTCGAAGCATGGAAGAAAAAAGGAAAACGCATGCCGGTAACGGTGACTCTGGGCGGAGATCCGGTGCTGACCTATGCGGCAACAGCGCCACTGCCCGAAGGAATCAGCGAAAATATGCTTGCGGGATTTTTGAAAAACGAACGTGTCCGGTTGGTGAAAAGTCACAACAGCAATATCTGGATTCCCGAATGCAGCGATTTTGTAATAGAAGGCTATATCGATCCTTCAGAGCCATTGCGAACCGAAGGTCCCTTCGGCGATCACACGGGATTTTATTCGCTGCCCGATGAATATCCGGTATTGCATATTACGCGTATTGCGCATCGTAAAAATGCAGTATATCCAGCAACACTGGTTGGCGTGCCGCCTAAGGAAGATCAGTATCTTGGTCATGCCACTTCGCAGATATTTTTTCCGTTGATTCAGAAAATTTTTGCACCCGAAATTCTCGATATGTACCTGCCTGCGGAGGGTGGATTTCATAATCTGGCGCTGGTTAAAATCAGTAAAAAATATCCCGGACAGGCAGTAAAAGTCATGCATGCTTTGTGGGGCGCCGGACAAATGATGTTTACCAAATGTATCATGGTCTTCAGCGAAGAAACCAACATCCGGAATCCGCATGCAGTGCTTGATGCAATAGATGGGAATTTCAGTCCTGTGCACGATTTGCATATGTCAGCCGGCCCGTACGATGTGCTCGATCATGCAGCTCAATCCTTTTCGCATGGCGGAAAAGCAGGTTTTGACTGTACGTTGAAAACGGAAGAAAGAAAAAATAGTCCGACCGGTAATACTGACGAAAAATCAGATTCCATGCGGCTTTTCGGCAAGTCGATACACGTGATATTTTCTGATCACGCGGTGGCCGAAAGTGGAAACTTATATCTGAATATGGCTGCCGGAGCTGAATCGGTGAAAAAGGGAATATACATCATTACCGACACACGCATGAAAGATGCACCGGACGATATTCTGCTCTGGTATGTGCTGGCTGCCATTGATCCGGCGCGCGATTTTTCGCTCATCCGCAGCCTGCCTGCCGAAGGCGTGCTGGTGATCAATGCCTGCGTGTACGGAAAACGTGCAGTCCCCGGCGGACGCTGGCCTGCAGCCACAGTTATGTCAGAAGATATAATCAGTCTTGTCAATGAAAAATGGAATTCCTACGGCGTAGGAGACTTCATTGAAAGTCCATCAAATCGGCTCACCGCGCTGAAAAGCGAGACGTATTTGAACCGGTAAACTTATTGTTTCAATTATAATTAAAAAGCGCCGTGCATTTGCACAACGCTTTCTGAAATCAAAAATCACATATCAGATTTCATCAATCAGATGAGCCCTTTTTCATGTTTGATTTTAATATTCTTAAGCATATCCTGCGTCATGGCATCGAGGTCGAATGATGGTTTCCAGCCCCATTCCTGACGTGCAGCACTATCATCAATACTGGCCGGCCAGCTGTCGGCAATGGCCTGACGGTAATCGGGTTCGTAAGAAATAGTGAAATCGGGTTGATATTTCTTAATGCTCTCGGCCAGTTCTGCTGCGGTAAAGCTCATGGCACTGACATTAAAATTGGAATGGTGTTTCAAAGATTTGAAATCAGCTTTCAGTAAATCGATGGTAGCTTTGATACAATCGGGCATATACATCATCGGGAGCTGCGTTTCAGCGCTGACAAAGCAAGTGTATTTGTTGTATTTTACTGCATCGTAATAAATGGCAACAGCGTAATCGGTTGTTCCGCCACCAGGCAGGGTTTCGTGGCTGATGATGCCGGGATAACGCAATCCGCGGACATCGAGACCATATTTACGCACATAATAATCGCCCAGCAATTCGCCGGCAACTTTGGTAATACCGTACATGGTCGATGGCTCGAGAATGGTTTCCTGCGGTGTGTTGATGCGCGGAGTTGTGGGTCCGAAGGCAGCAATGGAGCTGGGAACCAGCACGCGGTCCATCTTCATTTCACGGGCAACTTCGAATGTGTTGATCAGTGCATTGATGTTGACATCCCATGCCAGCGCGGGATTTTTTTCGCCATTGGCTGAAAGAATTGCAGCCAGATTGATGATGGTGTCAATGTTGTATTTTTTGCTGATATCGGCTATGGCAGCGCGGTCGCGGGCATCGAGAACCTCCATCGGGCCTGCAGCCAGTGGCGAATCCTGACGAATGTTTATATCGGAAGCCACCACATGGTCATTTCCGAAATCGTTTCTGAGTGCGAGTGTAAGCTCTGATCCAATCTGCCCGAAGGCTCCGATAACAAGTGTGTTTTTCATTCGTGTACGTTTGTTTTTCTTTGCGCAAAATTAGATTTTTTTCCAAAGGAATCGGATGTGAACTCCGATAATTTTGCAGCCTTCGGCCTGATTGTCATCAATAGATACGTTCGGTATTAGAGGTTCTCTCAGCCAGCCCGGATAATTTTAGTGTATATTGTTTTTGTGTTCATAAAGCGGGTGTTATAAAACAACTGTTAAAAACGACTGTCCTGTCAATGGCTTTTGAAATTTCATCTGCCTGTTTCATTTCCGGTTTTAAAAAAATAGTGTAGATTTGCGGGTATAAAATCTTACAACCATGCAAGGGAAAGTGAAAGAATATCTGACTAAAGAACTGGCCGCCATCCGCGAAGCCGGTCTGTTTAAAAACGAACGAATCATTGAAAGCGAGCAGGGAGCCGAAATTACAGTAAAAGGAAAGCGTGTATTGAATTTTTGCGCCAACAATTACCTGGGATTATCTTCACATCCCGAGCTGATTAAGGCTGCTCATGCCGAAATCGACCACCGTGGCTATGGTTTGTCGTCGGTTCGTTTTATCTGCGGTACACAGGATATTCATAAAACCCTTGAACAGAAAGTGTCCGATTTTCTCGGAATGGAAGACACCATTTTGTTCTCTTCATGCTTCGATGCCAACGGTGCGGTTTTCGAACCACTGCTTGGCGAAAACGACGCCATCATCAGCGATGCATTGAATCACGCTTCTATTATCGATGGCGTACGTTTGTGCAAAGCGCAGCGCTGGGCTTACAAAC
>CAYSCE010000213.1:0-5758 GCA_964429475.1 uncultured Bacteroidaceae bacterium
GTATGACACCATGCGTGGCGGGCAGAATCGGTCTGTTTTATAATTCATTTTGGTACTATATAAAGAACCAATAAATATTATTGCATCACTCATCCTCATCAATGAACAGCATCACAATTCCAACACTGAACATATAGGAAGGTTGAAGTTCAATTCCCCCGATTGCATCGCTTCCAAGCGGGTTGTAAGCACATTCAAAAAACAAAAAGGAGTGATTCCGGTCGTAGCTTTCACTGCCCAGCGAGTAGGCCAGTCCCCCGCGCAAACACAAATTAAAGGCAATCTGATCGGCCAGCGAAGCTCCGCGAAAGGTTACCCCGGCAGCAATTGAAAGCGTCGGACGTAGCTGTGAATCATTGATTGGCAACACCCGCGTTCCAATGTTGATGTACAAATCCTGGTGTTTTTTTGCTCCGATTGAATCAATGTTCGACAGATTCACCAACCTGTATCCAATCTGCGTTTCAGGATGCAATGTGTTGTACCTGCTGTAAAACAGATTAAAGTCAACACCTACCTGCGATTTCGCGGGAACAACCATGTCCCGGTTCAGCACATTCACATTTTGTCTGCCCAGAAATTGGATGTTGATGGCTTTATAATAAAACGGATCCTTCTGCCCGGATTTCAAAATTTGCCCCAAATCAGCCTGCTGGGCATAAGTACACAAAGGGATCATCAAAATTACGATGAAAAACAGTTTTTTCATAGGCCGAAGCATTTAATTTACAAAGATAACACTTCTACACTAGTCCCCACAACTCCAGGGCAGCTTTATAATTCCTGATAACCATACCTTTACCATTTGCAGTCTGGCAGCCAATCTCAGCACATTTTTCCAAAAACAGTGTTTCAGCCGGATTATAAATCAGGTCGTAGGCCAAAGTATTTGGATTCAGCCATTGGTAATTAATCAGTGGACATTCATTCAACAATGGCTCCATGCCAAGTGGAGTTGCATTAATAATCAGATCAGCATTCCGAAAATCCTGCTCCTGCAATTCACTGTACACTTTATCAGAAACTTCCTTCCGACGCGACACTTTCAATACCTGAACATTCAATCGCTGTAAAGCATACACCACAGCTGCAGCAGCACCGCCAATTCCCATCACAATCGCCTTACTGAAGCCCTCAGGACGCAACCGGAGAAGTTCTGATTCAAATGCAGAGAAATCAGTATTTAAGCCTGTCAGCTTTCCATCCCGAACGGCAATAACATTAACTGCGCCTATCATAGCAGCATGTTCATCAACAGTATCCAGATACGGAATGACTTCTTTTTTATAAGGGATGGTAACCAATAAGCCATCCAGGTGCTGTTCCGCAACCCATTGATTAAACCGGTTTATGTCGTTTTGCACAGGCTCAATCATTCGAAAATCAGCATCAATAGAGGCTTTTCGAAAATAGTCCATAAACCAGTGTCCAGAGATGGAATGAGTGACCGGTTTGCCGATAATAGCGTAGTGTTTCATTTTGCAGAAATCAAGAGCTTTGGCTCCCAATTAACTCAATGTTGTTTCAGCTCATTCGGTAAAAAATGGAAAAAGGTGTCGCCACGCAGCCCAAGACGAATGGTCTCCAATGGAATCACGTCTGCTGGTGCGATATTTCCAAGATTTACATTACAACCAAATTCTTTGATGAAATATAACTGCTGGTTTTTCTGCGGCGCTTCCCACAAAATTTTATTGATGTCGAAATGCTCAGTAATCAGGTTAATCAGACTTTTTTTCGCAGCACCTGTGCTGTCATAAATACCGATGTTTCCTGCCTCGCGTGCCTCCGCAATCACAAACGATGATCCTGCTTGATGCTCGGTTTGCATCTCCTGAAGCCACTGTTCGTCGGTCAAAATTACATCGGCACGTTTCGAACCCACTTCACTCAACACAGTAAAATCCTTTGCAAATTCGCTGATATAGCCACATTTCAGATCATGATCCATGTCCATCGAACCATCGCTGATTTCAACGGTGTCCATTTTATATGTATCCAATACTCTTTTAAAACCATCCACATCGTTGCGGATTAAAAAAGCTTCGAAGAGCGTACCTCCGAAATACAAACGGATTCCGGCGTTATGATAGAATTTAATTTTTTCTTCAAGTCCTCCTGTAATCATCGAAGTACCGAAACCCAGTTTTACAAAATCGATCAGATGTCCTGCAACCTGAATCATATTTTCAGCTTCGCGCAAACTCAGGCCTTTATCCATAATCATATTCACGCCATGCGCGCGTGGTTTGGTGGTGCGGTCAGGCAAATGAGTCATTTCAAAATTCATCATGGTTCTATTGATTTAAAAACATTGTCACAATTTCCTGAATTATCTCGTTATTCTCAAGCTCTTTGTTGTAAGAGTAAATGGTAGTGTACAACTCAGCATTGATCGAAAGGCCGGTCAGCAGTTGAGAAACAGCTTCCTTGTTTTTTCCTGCTTCAAACAGCAATGCCGTTTTCCGATAGGCTATCAGTGCATTTTCGTCTTCCAGTACTTCTTCAGCTTCAATCAGAATATTCATGGCGTCATCAATCCCGGTGCGGAAATGCCAGGCTTCGCTCAGGTCGAGCCATGCCTCTTCGTTTTCTTTATCGGCCCGCAATGCATTACGAAACTCAATAATGGCCTCGGCATACATCTCCATATTCATCAGTATGGTGCCTTTCAGCTGATAAGCATCGGTGCGCTCGGGTTCATTCAGAATAACATCATTCACATGACGCAGCGCTTCTTCGTCGAGATTCATCATGTACAGACAATAGGCAAGTCCCATGCGTGATTCATGATAAGTTGAATCTTCTTCGATGCTTTTCAGATAATATTCCGAAGCCTGACCGTAATTATTCATCTGGGAATAAGCTTCGCCAAGCGACATATACGATGCAGCCTTAAAACCATCAGCCCCGGCTGTTTCCCTGAAACAATCAATGGCTTTCAGATGATCGCCGGCATACATGTATGAATGCCCTTTTCCAAATAATGCAGGCGTAAAACCCGGATCAATTGCCAATGAAAAGTCGTACGCTTCAATGGCTTTTATATGCTCGCTGTTGATATTATGCGTATTTGCCAGATGAAACCAGGCCTGCTGATTAAATGGGTGCTGATCGGTAAATTCTTTCAGGAAATGAATCGCTTCGGTAATTTCATTCGAAACTTCGTACACAAAAACAAGCTCATTCAACGCAAATTCATCATCCGGATTTCTTTTCAGAATCTCCTTGTACAGATTCATGGCTTTGCGATGCATGCCCAATACCTGATATACCATGCTGAGTGAAGTAAGAACCTGTTCCGACTCCGGATCCATTTCATGTGCCTGCTCAAGAAGCTGCAGGGCTTCCTTATGATTGCCCCGATCGCTGTAGATGGATGCCAGAATGATATGCACTTCCACATTGTCCGGGAATCTGTCAATAAAACTAAGTGCTAACTGCTGAGCCATCTCGGATCGGTTGTCAAGAACATGATAGTGAATATCAAGCACCTGAAATTCCTCATTATCCGGGAACATTCTCAAACCGAAGTCAATGGCTGTCTTGGCTGCGTCAAGCTCATCCTTCTTTAGTAAGTGATCAATAATGGCTTCCAGGTCTTCCGGTTCAAAATACATGGATTGGTCATGCTCAACCGATTCAAGAAACCGGTTGACAAGCCCATTCAGTTCTTCGTCGCTGTAATAATTATCGGAAGAATCCATCATTGCCGCACTTTGCTTTGTTTTTAATTATCCGACAAGTCGTCGTTGTAGAACTGCTCTTCGCCGCCTTCACCATCAGGATCCTTTTCTTCATCGTCTTCACCAAGAAGCGAATTATTTAATTCCTCTTCATCAAAAACAACTTCTTCATCATCAATAATCTTAGTTGTTTTTGCCAGTGGTGTTAGAATTTCAGAAATCTCTTTTGAGACAACCGGGAAATGATAGGTCATGTCTGCCGGTGCAATTTTCAACAGCTCGATATTCAACGTAATCATTTTCAGATAATCGTACACGTACAACATTTTCTGATGCGGGTCGTCGATGATCCGATTCAGTTTTGCATCTTTCATGATGATAGTGCTGTCGCCATGCTTTTCATCATCATCCCCGCCCATATTCATGTCCATCAGGGTGATTTCGCGGCGCTTGCGCCATTGATTATCGCACAGGTAAAATGAAGCGAGTTCATTACCGGCAAATTTACAGGTGTTGACCAGACTTTTGTGAAAATCTTCGAAAGTCTGATTGGCCAGAACATCTATTTCACGCAGAAATTCATCATTCTCGTCCGATGTGATTCTGAATTTATAGGCATGCATACAATGGAAATTTTGTACGAAGATACAAAAAAAAATGACCTCGAAAAGTGCCTGCCAATTTTTTATACAGGTTTCAATCCGAGATTTTTGCCCAGCTCCAGCATAAGGTTCCAGGCTTCGTCGCGATCATTGTGTATAACACCGTCGAGAATGGCATCTTTAATGGCATTTTTTATAATTCCTACTTCTCGCGAAGGTGCTATGCCAAATACTTCCATGATTTCTTCACCACTGACCGGCGGCTGAAAATTGCGGACCCTGTCCTTCTCCTCAGTCTCGGCCAGTTTCGTCCGTAAATCGGTGAAATTATTCAGGTATTGTTTTACTTTTTGCTTATTGGCTGATGTAATATCCGCTTCGGCATGAATCAGCAAATCTTCCAGATCATCACCGGCTTCAAATATCAAACGACGCAGTGCGCTATCGGTAACACCTTCTTCAACAAGGCTGATAGGGCGCAGATGCAACCCGACAATTTTCGCCACATAATGCATTTTCTCATTCTGCGGTAAATGTAAGCGCTTGAAAATTTTCAATACCAAACGCTGCCCTACTGCGTCGTGACCATGAAAAGTCCAGCCACGAACCTTGTCGAATTTTTTCGTAGGCGCTTTCCCGATATCATGCAGCAATGCTGCCCAGCGCAGCCAGAGCGAATCAGAGACCTCGGCCACATTGTCAACCACCATCAGTGTGTGCGTAAAATTTTCCTTATGCATCACCCCGTGCATGTTTTCAACACCTTTCAGCGCAATCAGTTCGGGCAAAATGGATGCAAGCAATCCGCAGCGATCCAGCATAAAAAATCCGGCTGATGGTTTTTTATGCATTAAAATTTTATTCAGTTCTTCCGAAATCCGCTCTGGTGCAACAATTCCAATGCGCTGAATATTATTCTTAATCGATTGGAAAACATCCGGAGACATTTCAAAATTAAAGCGCGAAGCAAATCGGACAGCACGCAACATGCGCAGCGGATCATCCGAAAAAGTTATCTGAGGATCGCGCGGAGTGCGGATAATGCCTTTATTCAAATCGCTTTGTCCATTGAATAAATCCAGTAATTCACCGAAATCAGCGCCCAGACTGACTGCCATCGCATTGATTGTAAAATCACGACGCAGCATATCTTCTTCAATCGTGGCCGGAACAACTTCAGGATTACGGCTGCCACGCTGATAACTTTCGCTGCGGGCACCTACAAATTCCCACTCGGTATCGTCATAAACAAAATGTGCTGTTCCGAAATTTTTAAAAACCGAAACTTTCGGATGCGGCCGCAATTGCGATGCAACATATTCGGCCAGCTCAATGCCATCGCCTTCAACAACAATATCAACATCCCACGACGGGCGCTCAAGAAGTATGTCGCGCACGTAACCTCCTACAACATAGCAACGACGCGCCTTTTCAACCGCCCGTTGATGTATAATGCCGAAAACCTTATGC
>CAYSCE010000214.1:0-5729 GCA_964429475.1 uncultured Bacteroidaceae bacterium
GGTTCCTTGTTCAGTGTTCCTTGTTCAATTCTCCCATCCGATCAAATCGCGATAGCTATCGCGACATAGATCAAAAATCAGATTTCTTAAATCCCGAGTTCTTTATTCGGATCCCAGAAACACTTCTCAAAATCAACGATTTTATCATTTTCAATGATTATTCCTTCGCTTTCGAGGAGTTGTTGCATGACATCGGGACCGCCGAACCAGTTTTTGCCGGTGAGCAGGCCGTTGCGGTTAACAACGCGGTGCGCGGGAATCCGCACTGTGCTTGCGTGAGAGGCATTCATGGCATAACCCACTGTGCGCGACGCCTGTGCAGAACCCAGATAGCGGGCAATGGCACCGTACGAAGTCACGCGGCCGTGTGGAATCAGAGCCACCACCTGCCATACCTGCTCAAAGAAATCGCTTCCGGATTTCATAAAGGCATGTTGAACGAGACGTAACAGATTTTTTTACCCATTTCGAGCCAGCGCTTTTCGTAAAAAGTCTGAATGGTGTGTAGCGGATCATTGCCTGGGGTGGCATACAGGTCATCGATGCTGGTGATCAGTCTGAATTTGTTTTCAGCAATCACTTCCAGCGTATAGTCAAACAATTCGCGGCTGTCAGTCTTTAAATGTATAATGCTGTTTTCGTGCAGAAAATTTTTGAAAATACTCAGGTAGCGGGGCGAGGTGAGGCGTTTGTTCTGCCGGCAGCCGGGCTGAGGATCGGGAAAAGTAATCCAGATTTCATCCACTTCGCCCGGCGCAAACCAGTAGGGAAGTAATCCTGCCTGGGAACGGACGAAAGCAGCGTTTTTCAGCCCTTCATCTTCGATGGTTCTGGCACCGCGCCAGATGCGGGCTCCCTTAATATCGACCCCGATAAAATTTTTATCTGAAAAGTATTTGGCCTGGCCAACTGTGTATTCGCCTTTTCCACAGCCGATTTCAACCACCAGCGGATGATCGTTTTTAAAAAAATCGGCTTTCCATTTGCCTTTCAGCGGCTGACCACCTTCGGAAAGCTGTTCAAATGGCATTTCGAAATAATGCGCAAATGTTTTGTTCTCGGCAAAATGTTGAAGTTTTTTCTTCGCCATCTGAATTATTTCTTCGTCAACAACCAGATGTCGGTTCTGTTTTCGGCAACGCGCGTCTTTTCCATAAATTTCAGCGCCTCGTCCTTATTGCTGAAACCTTTGTAGGCAACGCGGATTCGGTCGGTGTTTACCACCATGGCCTGCGCATATCCTTTTTGTTTCAGCAGGGCGCAGCTGGCATCGGCTTCCTGCTGTGTTGCATAAAAACCTGCGATTACAAAAAATTGCAGCGGGCCTTCGGCAACAACGGTATCCTGCTGCAGTGTGTCAGCCGGGATGGTATCTCTGATAACCGTAGTGGTATCTTTTACAGGCGCAACTGCTGGTTTTTCAGCGGGTGCTTCTTTCTTTTCGAACAGGCTCATGGCCTGATCAATATAAGGTTGAATTTTTTCAGGAATCAGGAACCAGGCTGCAGCGCCACCACCAATAAACAGGAGCAGAATGATAAGCAGGATCGGGAAGCGGCGCCGGCGTTTGCGCTGTTTAACAACCGGCGGCGCATCGGGTGTGCGGGTGGTTATTTCAGCAGTGAAATCGTTCAATCCATAATGAAATGCATCGGACGACGGATCGGCTTCAAAAACCAGTGAACCATGTTCGCCTGCTTTTAACACGCCAAGTCCCGGAAACAGGTACTGACCGGTTTTTTCGAGTTGGAACTTAATTCCGGCCAGATAATTCTGGCAGGTTTCTGTTGCTTCCTGTTCTGTGAGGTTTGTATCAGAACATTGTTCTTTAAACAGTACTTCGGCCAGACGGTATTGTCCGTTTTCGGCCTGTAAGAAACCAATGGTGCTTTTCGGTGAATGAAAATCGCGCCCCATGCGTTCGGCCGTGGGCTGTGATTCAGTCAGCGTAAACGTTCCGATGTCCTGCAGTACAATACTTTTGTATTTGAGCAGATAATGGGCGAACAAAAGGTCGGTCATTGGTTGCATATCTGAGACAATTTCCAAATTAAACAAAAAAACCCCGCTTGAGAGGGCGAGGTGCGAAAAATATTCTGCTCCGTTTTAGTGCTTGTGCAGCTTTTCGTCAGATACAGTAAGTCTGTGACGGCCTTTGGCACGACGACGGGCCAACACTTTACGACCATTGGCTGTTTCCATTCTGTGACGGAATCCGTGTTTATTTCTTCTTTTGCGGTTGGAAGGTTGAAAAGTGCGTTTCATGACAATTCTCCTATTTCATTTTTGGGAGTGCAAAATTAGGAAAACTTTTTTGATAACCAAAACTTTTTTGGGGTTTTGAAAAAAAATCTGCTTGCCGGTGGCTGAAATATTGGATTATGTTTCTTATTCCTTTACAAATTATAAATAGTTTTGCAGCAGATTTTGTATTGATGAAGAAATCCGGCTTTCTGATGCCGAAGCGTTATGCTTTGAGAACCTGAAGGTTCGGCGTTTTACTTTCATGTACGATCTTCTACTGTTTTGTTCGTAAAATATGTTAGACGGGATGAAAAATATGTATTTGAAGATGTTAGCGCAATATGAGCTGAAAGTCAAAAAGCTTTCACTGACTTTTAATATTCTAGCCTTTTTGCGTTTGGTTGCAGTAATGGTAATTCTTGTATCAATATGGCTGAGTATCACACATTATTCATTTTCCATTCTATTAACAGCTTGTGTAATGTTGGTTGCTTTTTTAATATTAATGAAACGTCAGGATATTATCCGTTATCGGCTAAATCTTACCCGGGCTTTGGCCGGAATCAATAAAAACGAGCTCGGTTTTCTCGAAACCGGTAAGTCAGCGTATTACAATGGAAAGGACTTTTCTACGGCCAAACATGCCAATGCCAGCGATCTTGATTTGTTTGGCGATGCTTCGGTATATCAGCATCTGAACCGTACATCGACCGTAATGGGGCAGCATAGCCTGGCAGAAATGCTGCTTGGAAAAATCAAAGCCAAAGATATTGTTTCGGTTCAGCAGGCGGTCAGGGAGCTTGCCCCTGAAACAGAATTCCGTCAGCATCTGCAGGCAGTTGGTATGCTGGCCGGCGACAGTTCCAATGATCTGGCAGCCATTCAGCAATGGTGTAAAAATGCCCCAGCCTGCATGTCCGTCATGTCCCGGATATTGTCGTTTGCGGCTCCTGTAGCTCTGTTTGTATTGGTGATTGCATCGGTTGCATATGACTACCTGTGGATTCAGTATGCAGCCTCGATGGTATTCATTTTCAACCTGAGTATGCTTGGCGTGCAGATTAAAAAGATAAAATCGGAATTGTCCGGTGCCGATAAAATAAACGACATTTTAAAAAACTACAGCCGCATGGCGTTGATTCTCGAAGAGAAGAAATTTGATTCTCCCTTGCTGAAGCAGCTGCATAAAATTTCAGGGAACGGAGCAAGCAGCATCAGCAAACAACTGGCAAATCTGTCGGGACTTTTCCGGAATCTCGAAACAATTTCAAATGTGCTGGCGGCCTTTCTGCTGAATGGTTTGTTCCAGTATCACATTCACACCCTGCACAAGTTGTTGGTCTGGAAACGAAAACATGCACAGCATCTGCCCGAATGGCTCGACAGCATTGGCGAAGCTGAAGCACTGAACAGCCTGGCGAATTTTGCCGCCAACAATCCGGGTTATGCTTACGCTGAAATCAGTCAGGAACCGGTTTTTAAATTCACAAATCTCGGACATCCGCTTATAATGAGCAATAAGCGCATTTGCAACGATGTTGATTTCGATGGAAAACGCTTCATTATTCTCACAGGCTCCAACATGTCGGGCAAGAGTACTTTTTTACGCACCGTGGGTGTAAATCTCGTTCTTGCGCGCATGGGAGCTCCGGTTTGCGCAGCTGAGGCCGTTGTTTTTCCGGTCGATGTGCTTACCAGCATTCAGCAAAGCGATTCGCTGAATGAAAATGAATCGTATTTTTTTGCAGAGGTAAAACGCCTGAAATCTATTATGGATGCGGCTTCAGAGAAAACCGTCTTTGTTTTGCTCGATGAAATCCTACGCGGCACCAACTCCGACGATAAACGAAACGGTACCATGGAGGTCATTCGCAAACTGGCTGCTATAGGTTGTTTTGGTATTATTGCCACGCACGATCTCGAAATCTGCAATATGGAACCAGATTATCCGGGTGTTCTGTCCAACATGTGTTTCGAAGCTGAAATCAGAAACGATGAGCTGCATTTCGATTATCAGTTGCACAGCGGTGTCTGCCGGAACAAAAGTGCGACTTTTCTGATGAAGAAAATGGGCGTTGTGTAATGTGAAATGAAGTCGGATTAAACGCATACTATTTCTTTTTCAGCGCCGTTAATGATTCGACAACGATTTTTCTGATCAAAATTTTCCCCATGAAACAATTGTTTGCGTTGATGTTGTTGGCTGCCGTTTCTGTTTCGTGCAGCGATATTGAAAAAGATGTTCCGGGATGCATTCAGTCCGAAATCAGGGAATTCAGGTCCAATCTGACTTGTGATGATGGAGCCACTGTCGGGGAATATTTATTCCAGAGTCAACGTGTTTATGTGTTTTACCCGGGCGATTGTGGTGCTGACATGACCTCTGAGGTGATCAGCGAAGGTTGCGAAACGCTGGGGTTTCTTGGTGGAATTTCCGGGAACACTATCATAAACGGAGAAAGTTTTTCGAATGCAGTATATCAAAGGACTGTCTGGAAACAGTAGTTTTGAAGCGAAAATTCAGCGATGAGACGGCGTTCATGAAAAATAAAAAACCGCTCCTTTTGAGAGCGGTTTTTTGTAGCAGTATTTTATTATTTGCTGGTAATCTTGAATTCAGTACGACGGTTCAACTGACGTCCTGCATCGGTGTCGTTGGGAGCGATGGGTTTATCGAAACCGTATCCGACGCTGGTCATGCGGTCAGCCGAAATGCCGGCTTTCACCAGATAATCTACCACAGCTTTGGCGCGGCGGTTCGACAAATCTTTGTTATAAGCGGCGGAACCTACGTTGTCGGTGTGTCCAGATATTTCAATTTTCAAAGTTGGGTTTTCATTCATGAGCTGTTTCAGGTTTTCAAGCTCGTTGACTGATTCAGGGCGCAGCGTTGCTTTGGCAAAGTCGAAGAAAATATTCTTCAGCACAATTTCTTTACCCACTTCGATTTTCTTCAGATAGATGTCTTTTTCTACTTCCTGATATCCGGAAGAAGCCGGGATATCAAAGTTTTCGGAATGGAACAAATATCCTTCGGCTTTAACAGCAATACCATAGTTTTTACCGCTTGGCAGCGAAACAAGATATTTACCGGTTGCACTGTTGGAGGTAAATGTAGCAAGCTGTTCGTTTTTCGTAATATCGGTCAGAATGATGCTGGCTTCTACTGGTTGTTTGGTTGCATCGTCGAGGATTTTACCTTTCAGCAGAGTAAGAGATGCAGTATTGACATCGACTTTGGATTCGATAACAGTTTCGCTCACAGGTTCGGTCCGCCATGCAATGAGATTGTTTTCGTCGTTGGTGGCAACATCTTTCTGCAGGATGAAAGTAACCATATACAAATCACGGGCGCCGTATCCATCTTTGCGGGTGTCGCTCATCATGTAGGCGTGCTCTCCGCTGGCCGAAATGGTAAAGAACAGGTCATCGTCGGGCGTATTAATCGGGTATCCGATATTTACCGGTTCGCCCCAGGTGCCGGT
>CAYSCE010000215.1:0-5692 GCA_964429475.1 uncultured Bacteroidaceae bacterium
ACCAATAACCATTAACCATTAACCATTAACCAATAACCGTTAACCAATAACCATTAACCATTAACCATTAACCATTAACCGTTCACCGCTCATACCGACGCTTCGGTCGGCACTTGCAGCCGCTCGCTGGTCACTGTTGGCGAATGGGCTTGCGCAGCAAACAATGCAGCAAATAATTATCTTTGCAGAAAAGGAAAACAATGACACAGGAAAAACATATATGGAAACCCGGCAACATGTTGTATCCACTGCCGGTAGTGATGGTTTCGTGCGGCAACAGCGAAAAGCACAATATTATTACCATTGCATGGACCGGAACTTTATGCACCAATCCGCCCATGGTGTATATTTCGGTGCGGCCCGAGCGCTATTCATATGCCATGATCAAAGAGCAGATGGCCTTTACCATAAACCTCGTAGACAAGCAGCTGGTGCAGGCTGCCGACTTTTGCGGTGTTCGCAGCGGAAAAGATATCGACAAGTTCAAATCCATGAAACTCACTCCTGCTGCGGGTGTTGACATAGCCTGTCCCTACATTGCCGAGAGTCCTCTGTCGATGGAATGCAAGGTGACACAGATTATTGAGCTTGGATCGCATCACATGTTTATGGCCGAAGTGCTGAACACCATTGCAGATGAGCGATTCTTCAACAAACGGACATCGAAATTTGAAATCGAACGGGCGGGTTTGGTCAATTATAATCACGGCGGATATTTCGAACACGGCGATTTGCTTGGAACGTTTGGGTATTCGGTGAAGAAGAAATGATGTGCTGATTTGATAATTTGATAATTTGAAAATTTGATGATGTATTAATTTGCTGGCACAGAAAACATCCCGACCGGCCATTGAGTGTGTAGAAATGAGGTCGGCACTTTCAGCCGCTCAGGGCTCAACGTCACGCTTGCAGCGTGATAAACTCCACGCACAGGGCACAGGGCATGCGGCAGGCGGCATGAGGCACATTCCGACCCTAGCGGTCAGCACTTTCAGACGCACAGGGCGCAGGGCTCAGCGCACATCCGCCGCGGCGGACTCGCTCTGCTGTTGGGTGTAGTCTTTTTAAAACGGAATTGTGAGGTTGAGTCTCCAGACTCAACCCGCAAAAATTGCTTTTTCAGACTACACCCAACATCTACTGAAAGCTGAAAGCTGATCCGCTGCGGCGGGCACAATGCGTGAGGGCTATGATCGCGGAAAACGCGACAAGCTGTGACAAGTTTGAAAATTCCGGGTACTTTACTTTTATATTTCATCTTGATCGGACAACCTGCAGGCACAAAAAAAGCTACCACGACAATTGTCATGATAGCTTTAATAAAAAATGAGCAGGTATTAGTTTTTGATTAACCTGACTACAGCTTCTTTTTCAGCGGTTACAATATGAATGAAGTAAGTACCTGCGGGTTCTTCAATGTCAATTTGCAGCACATTACTTTGTGTAAATTCAAACGATTTGATTTCTTTACCACTGATATCAGATACAGTAACAAAAGTAGTCGGATAAACAGCGCCGAGATCAACGGTAAAATGTCCGTTGCCTGGATTTGGATACACCATAAATGCAGGTCCAAAGCTGTTTTCATCAATACCAATATTGTTTATTTCAAAACAATACGAAGTATCAATACAACCGTTTGAAGATACTTCCACAGCGTAACTTCCATTGACTGTGGCATTGAAAATCGGATTGGTTTCACCGGCTAATTCAGCATAAGCATTGTTGCAATCGAGCCACTGATAAGTTCCCGAACCTGTTGCGACAAACACAGCTCCACTATGTAAAACAGCTGTATCAACCGGTATCAGGTTTACTGTTGTATTAATAATGCTATCGCAGAACAACACACTTTGCAATGTGCTTATATGGTTCATTGTTGCTGTGATATTATTTTCGGTATAGCCATCGGCAAACGTATAACTGCTTCCCGAGCAGATGGAGACTGTGTCGGCGGACCCGGTATAACCAAGACCGCTACCGATATTATTGATATTGGCTGCTGAAGCCACCCAGTTTGATGTAGTACCACTCAGAGTAAAAGTGGAAAGAGTTCCATAAAACAGACCGCAGAGATCGGGGAGTGTTGTAACGGTTGAATTGGTTCCACCGGCCACGCCCTGATTGAAATCATAGTAGCAGACCAGATTGGTATCGGCCGGATTGAGCGTAGACTGATAATTTATACTGATTTCGCAGGCAGTTCTGGCGGTTTTCCAGATTCTGATTTCATCGACCTGACCACTGAAATACTGCGATCCGCCTGGCTTTGCGCCAATACTCATCCCGTTTGTGCCGGTTGAGGAACCACCACCGGCAATTCCGGCCTGCAAAACTCCGTCAAAGTACACTTCGGGTGTCAGCGTTGATGCTGTCCAGCGGGCGGCAACATGCGTCCATGTGTTTTGTGGAATGGCAGCATCTGTCGCTAAACTATAAGTGCTGCCACCAGCTACTACGTAGAAGTAAATGGTGTTTGTTCCACCTGTCGATACAGATGCAAAGCTTGAAGTGCTGCTTTGAATAAATATTATTCTGCTGAATACTGCTGATGTAGGATAAACCCAGGCCTCGATGGTAAAATCGTTTGTTGACAGATCATCGAACAATGATGGAACTGATGCATCAACCTGATCGCTCGATCCGTCAAAATTCAGGCAATTTCCCGGGGTCTGCCCCATGGCGCTTATACTTAAACATACAAGACAAAAAAGTACAATAATTTTCATTTGTTTTTTTTGCAAATGTAAGTGAAAAATATGTTTGTTCGATATAAAACTATATTTTTTTAGTTACAAAACAATTTATAGTTTATTCTATCAACTGAATATAATCGTTTAAAAATATTCAGATTCCATATAAATATGGATTGGGTGGGAATGGAAATGAACTGCGCATTGAGCACAAGGCGTGCGGCATGCGGCGGGCGGCATAACGCGCATCCCGACGCTATCGGTCGGGACTTTCAGACGCTCAGGGCATGAGGCATGCGGCATGCGGCACAATGCGCATCCCGACGTCTGCCTTGCCAGTCAGATAAAATTCCAGGTCAGCAGGCTGCTTGGTTTACCCGTACTTGCTGGAGTTTACCCCGCATTGGGCGCAACGCCTGCAGCTTAATGCTTAACGCTTAAAGCTAAAAGATCACGTTGAATCACAATTCTTTAAGCTTTAAATTTTTAAGCCTTAAGCTGTAATTGACGCTCCGTCGGTGTTTTCAGCAAAGGATCGTTGTTCACTGCTCGCCGCTCACTGCTGTTGGGTGTAGTCTTTTTAAAACGGAATTGTGGGGTTGAGTCTCCAGACTCAACCCGCAAAAATTGCTTTTTCAGACTACACCCAACATCTACTGAAAACTGATTGCTGATCTGCCGGTCGGGACATTCTGCTGAATGCTGAAAGCTGATCCGCCGCGTTTCGACAAGCTCAACGACCAGGCGGACTGACTGCTGCTCGCCGCTCACTGCTCGCCGCTCACTGCTGGCGAAGCGACTTGCTGAAAGCTGCAATCTTAGCATCAGTTTTTCGGTTGCCAGTTCGGATTAAATTCTCTGGCCTGCGGGCCGATGTGGCCTATATCGACATTCACCGCGCTTTTATTATCGTCGGAGCGGAACTCATCAATAATGAGGCAGAATGCGATGACCAGCTCGTAGTTGCAATCGTTGTCGGCAATAATTGTATAGTTGTCGCCATTGAACCACGACACCAGTTCCTTTTCCCACCAGGCGATCTGAATGCCGTTTTTATATACGGAATATTTGCGGCCACGATGTCCGAAAATTTCATACGTATCTTTATTAAAAACGCAGCGATAATGCAGTCTCCAGAACGACAATGTTTCGAACTGCAACTCGGTTCCGCTTGAATAAATGATTCTGAATTTAGCGCGGAACAAACTCATTTTCTTTTTTATCGTTAAGCGCACCTGCTGATTGATGGCATCGGACAAGTCGATTTCGGCCAGCCATCGGAAAAGCTTTTTAGCTCCAAAATAGCACTGCTGGCCATTTATAAAAATCTGATACTTATCTCCGATCGAGATTTTTTTCTGGTTGATGTCAATTCTCATATTGCGTTTTTTATTGAACCTGAATAATTTTCACTTCAACCCGGCGGTTGATGCGGTGCATGGCTTCCTGCAATTCTTTGGTGGGAGCGATGTCGATTTCTTCTTTTGATATGAGTAGTTGCTGCTCACCATATCCTTTTATTTCAATTCGCGCCGGATCAATTTCGTACAAACTAACCAGTACTTCTTTAACTGATCTTGCGTGACGGTGCGATAATGCATCATTGTACAAGGAATCGCCACGAATATCGGTGTGAGCACCAATCTCAATGCGCATTCCGGGATGATCTTTCAGAAAATCGGCAATCACTTTCAACGAATCTTCGTATTCAGGCAAAACACGTTGGCCTCCGTCTATGCTGAAAATAATTTCAGGTGCCAGCATTTTGTCGCCGGGAGCGAAATTATTGCCTGAAAAAGTTTTGTAGTTCTCAGTGACCAATGTGTTTTCATATTTGATCAGCTGACCACTTTCGTTGTATTCGAGACATCTGCAGACATTAAGATTTTTATGAAATTCCCATTCATATTTCAGATTGCCATTTTCAAAATATGCATACCAAAAGTGATTAGGATATTTGTCTTTTTTCAAGTATGAAATCTGTCCGTTTGCATGATAAAAATAATGGTATTGGTAGCCTTCAGCATCATGATAAAACAATGTATCGCCATTCTTTACGGTGAACGAAGGTTCGATATACTTGTTTGGTTTCAGCTCGAGCTGTGTCCCTTTCATTACAATCACATAATCATTCTGAGGCAAGCCGGCAACCACATACGTCATGGTGAAACAGCACTCGCAATCACACAATTCAGGCTCATTCCAGGCAACAGTATCACCTTTGTCATCAACCACAGGAGTCGGAAGTAAATCGGTATCGAAATACAATGTGTCTGGCGTATATTTCAGCATTCCGGTATCGCCATCACAGCAATTTAAAACCGTTGTGAGTGTAATTTCAAGCGTATCGGCCCGATATAGCTGCGATATAATTCTCTTCTGATACAGCTGCAAATTCACTGATTCTTTCCATGTGCAGGGGTTGGTTTTAAAATCAATCAGGGTTGGAGTCTGCGCCATGGCATTGATAGCATAGTTCAAAGCGATGAAAAATATGAATATGGTTTTTTTCATTAATGAGTTCCTGTAACAAATATACTTATAATGCATTATTCTGATCAATATTACTTTGAGAATTTTTAAGCGGATCAGGAATAATCATTCAAAACGCCATCCGTTTCTTCCGTAATTGTTGCCGATAAATAGAGTTTATCATGGAAATAGCGAGAAACTGAAACAACAAATTAACCCGATTGTTTTCAAAAAATCAGCTGGACTTTTATTCATAAACAGGGCGAAATTTGTCGTAACTCACACTTATGAATGGTCTATCCATGAAGGATTCTTTTGATTCCGGAGTCTCTTCTTCATCATCGCTAAAGTGAATCAACATATAACGCTTTGAAGGAATTATTCTGATTTGCAAAGTTGGGGAACTGTTGATCTTCAGCGTTACGAATTTATATCTGCGGATATGTTTTCTTTAAATTTGTTGTGTTGGTAATAATGAGCTATTTGCTTTTTCAGAAACGACCCTATGATAAATAACACTATCTTGT
>CAYSCE010000216.1:0-5684 GCA_964429475.1 uncultured Bacteroidaceae bacterium
GGTTATTGGTTAAGCAGCTTTCAGCCATCAGTCCGCCGCGGCGTAGCGGCGGATCAGCATTCAGCAGAACGTCCTGACCGACAGCGTCGGGGCCATCACTCCGAACGCCCTAAGCTTTAACGTCGCCTTTCAACTTGATAACTTGATGACTTTCTACTCGCAAAGCGTTGCGCGTTGCGAGTTATGCGTTGAGCCTCATGCCTCATGCCTCAAGCCTCTTACTTCTCGCTCGTCAGTTCCCGGTCGCAGATGCTGCGGATAAAATTCAGAATATTGGCTGACTCGCTTTCCCAATACGTATAATCGTGGCCGAAGTCCGAAGGAAAATTTGATTCCGGTTTTACGTTGTCGGCCTTTATCAGTGCTTTGTACAGCAACTCCGATTGTTCGCAGGGTACCACCGGATCCTGTTTGGCATGTCCTATATATACCGGCAGTTTCCATTCACCGGCACGTTTAAGCAGATTGTCTTCGCCTTTCCAGCGCTCAGGAAATTCTTCGTAGCTTCCATAAAAGAAAGTCATAATATTATCGTCGGACATGCGTGTCTGATCGTAGTCGCCCGACAGCAGCACAGCGCCATCGAACAAATCAGTTTTGTCGAGACCAATTGCAAAAGCGCCACGTGCACCGGTGGAAAGTCCGACAACGAAATTTTTTGTCTCTTTCGTAAACACCTGGAAAGAATCACTCAGCATGACTAAAACCGTGTCGGTGAGCCACGAACGTAATGGCTGTTCAGCCATGGTGCCCATGGTTTCGGGATAGCTGCGTGTTGCGTACAGACTTTTTCCCATGTCAGGAATAATGATATTAAAGCCTGCATTGCGCAACGAATCGCACAGACTTGTCTGCTCGCACCAGCCTGAGGGAGACAGATTCCAGCCATGCAGCAATAATATATTTCCGCGGCAGGTCAACGAATGAGCCGGCAATAAAATCACTTTACGTGTGGTCTTTTTCCAAACAATGTCGAGCGTGGTATCAGGGAGTGTATTTAACTGTAATGCATTGCGTGCAGTGGAAGTGCTCTGTTCGTTGGTTTTGTTGCCACATGAGGTTGCAAAGGCTGCCAACATGAGGATCAGACAGAGTTTCGTGAATCCGGAAATTTTTTGCATGGTATAAAAGTTATCAACAAGACGATTTGAACGGGTAAAAATATATATTTTTATCGAAACGAATCAGAAGTCATCAAAGGAAAGGTTTTCATGTCGCAGTTTGTTCATTTACATCTTCATACCATCTATTCTGTTCTCGACGGAGCTTCAAATATCAAAAAGCTCGTCAAACGTGTCGGCGCCCTGGACATGGGTGCTGTAGCCGTTACCGACCATGGCAACATGTTCGGCATTCTTGAATTTTACAGCGAAGCAAAAAAAGCCGGTATCAAACCGATTCTCGGTTGCGAAACCTATGTGGCGCGCAACAGCATGGACCGCATGTCGGGCAAGGAAGACCGCAGTGGACATCATTTAATTTTACTCGCCAAAAATCAGGAAGGCTATCACAATCTGGCGAAAATGATTTCCATTGCCAACCTGAAAGGTTTTTTCTACACCCCGCGTATTGACAAGGATTTACTGACCAAATATCATAAAGGACTCATTGCATCATCGGCTTGTCTGGGTGGCGAAATCCCGCAGCTGATCATGAATAAGGGCGAAGAGGAAGCCCTGAAATCCATCGACTGGTACCACAATTTATTTGGCGACGATTATTATCTCGAGCTGATGGATCATGGATTGCCGGAACAGAAACAGGTAAACGAAGTCCTGATCAGGCTTGCACGCGAGCGTGGCATCAAACTCATTGCGACCAACGATGTCCATTATGTCAATAAAGAAGATTTCGAGGCGCATAAAATTCTGATCCGCATCAACACCAACAAAGATGACAACGATGATCTGATGTACACCGGAAACGAGTACCTGAAGTCGTTTGACGAGATGCAGTCTTTGTTTGCGCATGTGCCCGAAGCACTCAGCAATACAGTTGAAATTGCCAATAAAATTGAAGAGTTCAGTATTGAGCACGATGTGATGTTGCCGGTGTATCCGACTCCGGCTGAATTTTCGGGCGACTTTGATTACATGGCGCATCTGGCGCGCGAAGGCGTAAAAGCGCGTTATCCCGAAATGACTGATGAAATTACTGACCGACTTGAATTTGAACTGGCGACCATCGAGAAGATGGGCTTTGCCGGTTACTTTCTGATTGTGCAGGACTATATCCGAAAGGCGCGCGAAATGGGCGTTCTGGTGGGGCCTGGCCGTGGTAGTGCGGCTGGATCCATTGTCGCTTTTGGTCTTGGAATTACGAATATCGACCCGATTAAATACAACTTACTGTTCGAGCGTTTTCTCAATCCCGATCGTATCTCCATGCCTGATATCGACGTCGATTTTGATGACTACGGACGCGATTCGGTTATTGAATATGTCATTAATCAGTATGGTGCAGAGCGTGTAAGTCAGATTATCACCTTTGGTAAACTTGGCGCCAAATCTTCGATTAAGGATGTTGCACGTGTTATGGGCGTTGACCTCGCATTGTCGAACCGTATTACAAAACTGATCCCCGAAGGACCCAAAGTCACGCTCGACGACGCGATGCGAAACAAGGATTTTGAAGAATTATACAATTCAAATCCGGATGTAAAAAAAGTAGTCGACATTGCGCGTACACTTGACGGAAACGTGCGCAGCACCGGTGTTCATGCGTGTGGTGTGATTATCGGAAAAGACGATTTATCGGACCATGTGCCGATGGCACGCGCCAAAGATTCTATTCTTCCGCTGGTGCAATACGATGGAAGCGTCGTTGAAAAAGCCGGTCTGCTGAAGATGGACTTCCTTGGTCTGAAGACACTATCCATCATCAAGGATGCATTGGAACTGATCAAAGAACGACACGGAAAAAGTGTCGATATTGATACGATTTCGCTCGAAGACGACAAAACATATAAGCTGTATCAGAAGGGCGAAACCGTTGGTACATTTCAGTTTGAATCGGAAGGAATGCGTTCGTGGCTGAAGAAACTGAAGCCAACGTACATCGAAGACCTGATTGCCATGAATGCCTTGTTCCGTCCGGGTCCCATGGGTTTTATCCCGAATTTCATTAACCGTAAACACGGCGTCGAAGCTGTCGACTATCCGCATCCGCTGGCAGAGCAGGTTTTGAAGGATACCTATGGGATTATGATCTATCAGGAACAGATCATGTTGTTGTCGCAGCGACTCGCCAACTTCACCAAAGGTAAAGCTGATGAGCTTCGCAAGGCCATGGGTAAAAAGAAGATGGACATTATTGATCGTCTTCGCGGTGAATTTATTGAAGGATCAAAAGCCAATGGCATCGAAAAGGCGCTTGCCAACGAGATTTACGACACCATGGCGAAGTTTGGTGAGTATGGTTTCAATAAATCGCACTCGGCGGCGTATACGGTGCTGGCCTATCAGACAGCCTGGCTGAAAGCCAATTACCCGGCCGAATACATGGCTGCTGTGTTGGGACACAACCTGAATGATCTGAAGAAAGTAACATTTTATACAAGTGAGTGCCGCCGCATGGGCATTGCTGTGCTGGGCCCCGACGTGAATGAGAGTACGCTGAAGTTCTCGGTAAACAAAGACAATCAGATTCGTTTTGGTTTGGCTGCTTTAAAAAATGTTGGTGAATCTGCGGCACAGTCTATCGTCGATGAGCGCAATGCCAACGGCATGTACACCGATGTCAATGATTTTTTCAAACGAAATAATTTTAAAAACGTCAATAAACGTTCGCTTGAGTCGCTGGCCATGGCGGGCAGCTTTGATGGTCTGAACACGCACAGGGCGCAGTTTTTCGTACAGCCCGATGCATCGGAATCGACTCCGTTTCTGGAAAAGATGATCAAGCATTTTACCATGGTGCAGGAGAAATCGAATTCGCAGCAGGCTTCGTTGTTTGGCGAAATGGAAGAAACCACTTTCCCTGTGATGGAAATGCCCGAATGTGAGCGCTGGAACCACGATTACCTGCTGGCGCGCGAACTTGAAGTTGCGGGCTTTTACATCAGTGGTCATCCGCTCGATGAGTTCCAGGGCGAAGTGACGCATTTCAGCACACATACCATTCAGGAAATTACGGACAATCTCGAAGGCATGAAAGTGGGCACTGAGCTGTTGTTTTCGGGTGTTGTGAAGGATTTGCAGGACCGGCGCGACAAGAATGAGCAATTGTATGCTTCGTTTGTATTGTTTGATTATTCAGGCGAAATTCTGTTGCGTCTGTTTAAGGACGATTACGCCAAATACAGGCAGACACTGGATAACGGGCAAAAATTATTTATGTATGCGCGTGTCGATGCAGGCCGCTTTGGGCGCGATCCGGACTCGCGCGAAATGCGCATTCAGCAGATTCACAAACTGGCCGGTTGTTTCGACAGCAGCATTTCGGAAGTGATTTTTCATCTGGCGGTAGCTGAAATCAATGCGGATATTGCTTCACGGATTGAGAAAATCACGCATGAAAATCCGGGCAACATTCAGGTGAAATTCATGCTGAATGATGCACAGAACAACAACATTGTCCGTCTTAGCAATCCTTACCTGAAGCTGAGTGTACAGGGTGTTGTAAAAATGGCGGATATCGAAGTTGTGAATAAATACGATGTCCGCAACATCATTACAAGCGGCATCATGACGTATATGCGCAAGCTGACGGATGCTGAAACCGAGGCTGTTGATATTGTGGAAGAAGTGGCAGCTGATGAATATCAGGATGCATGATAATTCCCGTTTTTGAACACGGATCCTCACAGGATTTAACGGATTTACACAGATTGCAGTGGTAGCAAAAGCCGCTTGAAGCTGTCTCAAAATTCAAACATCAGTGTAAAAACAACATTCCATCGTCCGATGCGACGCAGGAGCAATAGGACATGGAACCGTTGTTTTTGCTGATTGTTTCGACGGTTCCATGTTCCGGCATAATATACCAAAGCGAAAGCCGGAACGGTGGAATGTCGAAACAAATAGCTTTTGAGACAGCCTCCTGCGGTGGATGATGAGCCACGCATGGCAGATCCTGCACTTCGACAAGCTCAGTGACCGGCTCATCCATGCGTGGTTGTCGTGATTGGCGTTTTATTTTTGCTATAATTTTAATGTTGAAATTTTTTTTATTTTTGAAAAACAATTGAATTAAATTTGAATCCAATGCAAATGAATTCAGAGAGCCAAAAAAGATTAAATAAAAAACAAGTACTTGTATTTCGCATTCTACTGGTTGTTTTTGTACTAGGTATCATCCTCTTTTTCATGGTAAGAAAATACTACTGGCAGCCCAGAAAATACAAACATGATTTATATACTGAATTGCGGGCTGATCCGAATTCTGCAGATTTATCTGACGAGCAGATAAGGAATTATGCTGAATGCATCTATAATGAAATGCAGGAATTATATGGTAATGTAAATGATTTTCCATCCGTAAAGAATCCGCAGGGGGTCGATATAAACTATTACAAGGCGGTGGTAAAATGCTCGGCTTGTAACTTTTATGAAAATGATGAACAGAAAGAAATACTCAACAATCTGGATTCACTTGCAGTTGAGCTGTATTTAAGCAGTAAATAGATGAACCATGCCATTCAGAGTTAATTTCAGATACATCAGTCTTTCACAAACCCCGCTCAC
>CAYSCE010000217.1:0-5578 GCA_964429475.1 uncultured Bacteroidaceae bacterium
CGTACCAGCACGATGCTGTGCTCCTGCAGGTTGTGGCCTTCGCCCGGAATATAAGCGGTTACTTCGAACTGATTGGTTAATCGAACCCTGGCCACTTTACGCATAGCCGAATTCGGCTTTTTGGGTGTGGTGGTATACACACGGGTACATACGCCACGACGCTGCGGGCAGGAGGTTAACGCAGGACTCTTGCTCTTATACTCAAGCTCCTTGCGGCCTTTACGAACCAATTGTTGTATTGTCGGCATACAATAACGTTTTATTTACAGTTTAGTTACCCCAATTTTTTTGGGACTGCAAAGGTAGATAGTTTATTTCAATTAACCAACACTTTAAGGAAAATATTTTTTTGAGACTGAATTTATTACAAATAAATCCCGAATAATTAATATATAATGTATAAACATCATGATTGTCATTCCCGCACATTTGCTGTGTATTATAAACTAGCTTTCAGTATTCAGCTTTCAGTATTCAGTCCGCCTGGTCGTTGATCTGCGCCGTCCTGAGCCTGCCTATGGGCCGAATCGCGGCGGAGAGAGCGAAGCTACAGCATGCCCGGAGTTTATCCCGACGTCCGCCGCGGCGGAGCGGGATGTTGCGCATTGTGCGTTGAGCCCTGCGCGTCGTGCGTCGAGCCTACCGTATCAGCATCATCTTTCCGAACTCCTTTGTGAAATATTGCCCGGCCGGCGTGTCAATCTTTTCCATTTGCTGCCCGTCGAGTTTTACAATTACACGGTACAAATAAACGCCGTTGGCAAGCTGATCGCCGAATTCATCGCGGCCGTCCCACGCATATTCAGTAATATTACGACCAATATGTATTGGTCCGAGCTCGGTTTTATCAATTTCCCTGACCACCTTGCCCGTGACGGTCATAATCTGGATTTTGAAATATTCCGGGACTTCGGAGCCGGTAAGCGTAAATACAAAGTGCGTTTTGGTACTGAAAGGATTCGGCCAGTTCAATACATCGGTAATTGCCGGCTTATTGATAACTTCAAAATTAATTTTATAATCAATGCTGCCACTTTCATTGCCGCTCTTGTCGCGGGCCTGAACCACCAATGTGTAAACGCCATCGGTAAAAGAACCTGCGGGGTACTCAATACGCGCTGTATTATTGGTTGTTGAATACGGCGGATAAAACCGCATGTTTTCCTGCCCGTCTTCGGTAAAGAAAATCCGCTCCAGATCAGCAGCTCCGGGCCGCAACAAAAATATTCTGAATACTGTTGTGTCATCCAAAGGCAGATATTTGTTTTCGTCTTTCAGCATTATTTCAATCAATGGCTGCGTACTGACAATATCTCCATCCAGAATATGTACGCCATCAAAGGTTACATCCAGCATGGGGTTGATCAGATCCTTGTCAACAAGGAATTTGATTTCTGCAATATTATTAAAATGGTATTGCTCCAGCTGATCATAAAATCCGGTGGCACTGTCAACCGGATTAAATTCGACCCACAGACTGTTCAAACCGGCAAAACCTTCACTTGAAAACGAAATGGAATCAATCAGTACATCGCCAACCGGATGCAGCCTCAGTTTTTTCGACGCCAGATGATGAATATTCCGTGCATTATCAATCAGCCAATAGGCAACCGACAGACTGTCGGGAAAATCAACAGGCCCTACATTGCGTGTGGCAATGGCCATACGAACCATTTCACCTTCCTGAATGGTATCATTATAAAAAGTAAAATACGATACTGGATCAATAGCGGTTTCGGGAACCGGCTCGTACAACACCTGCCAGCGATCAAGCTGTGCAGCAGTCCGCATACTGTCATCGCTCATGCGCAAATGCAGCTTCAGATAAGGATAAACAGTTGCGTCGATACGGGAACTCAGATTTAAAATATCAAGCGAATCCTGCATCGGCGGTAAATTAAATATGACGGTATCCTCTGTTCCGTCTTGTTTAATTCCAATCACCGACAGGCGCACCGTATCGGTCCACAAACCGGGCTCAAAGCTTTTCACGCGCCAGTGCAGACTTCCCCACTCTGCAGCCGGACCAATGGTGGTAGATTCAATAAATCCCTCTTTCCAGTTGGTGGTAATATCCCACGATCCGGAAACCGGGCTGCTGATAGACGGGGCAACTCTTTCATCGGCCATACTGTAATAGCCTTTACGCCCGAAAATGATATAAGGAATGTTGTTGGGCAACGTGCGGATAATATTCGATCCGATACTTTCAAATGCATCGTACAAATTCTCGGTATAATTCTGAGCATTGTGATTCCGGTGACTAAACGCCAGCACATAGTATCCGTTCGGTACAGCATTGATCAAATCCGTCATCCGCTGATACCAGACCGTATCCGGAGTGGCAATAGTATCCTCCCATATACCATCCGTTGTGAAAAAATCAAAATCATAATATTCATAATCCCTGCAATTCATCGAATTGAATGGCCCGAGCTTATCTAAATCGGGGTCCGTATTTGACCAGGGTGTAATACTCAGCGTATCGAAAACAGCGAACTTCATTCCGTTGCCACCGTCGTTCGTACACGACCACTGTCCCTTGTTGATATTATTGATTTTATACCATTCTTCCTGCCACTGAATGTATGGGAAAAACCCGGTCTGCGCCTGAATATTCACAATACTATTGATAAATTCAAAATATCGCGATGGCTTATTATATGACACATAGTTATATTCATCCTTTTTAAACTGAAAGAAATGCGCCTGACCCCATCCGCGCTTTCCTGCAATAAACTGAAATGAGCTTTCACGCCAGTTGATGTTGGATGCTGAACTTACACGCCAGTAATACACCGTTGAATCGGCCATGCTGATCATACTGAAAGGCAGTGCCCACTCTACAATTCCTCCACTCTGCGTTATGGGGCTGCTTTGCTGCATAAACGGACTGTCGAACGCATCCGTTGTGTCAATCTGAAATACATACGATGCCGATGGAGCCATGGCATAGCCAGTACTTGCCACAAGAGTAACAAATGTATCGGGTAACACCTGAAACTCGTATGGATACACAGGGTTAACATCGTTCGAAATAATGAACAGCGTTGTAGAAGTACTATTGTTGCTCTCTGACGATTCCACTACTCCATCAAAGGCGTCAATGATAGCTGAAAAGGAATTCAGTCCAACCCCATTCAAAGGGCTCACCGGAAAAATAAATGAAATGGTATCGGCATAAGCCGGACTTTTTACCATTCGCTGAACCATTTCGGTGGTATTATCCGGAAATGTCCTGGTCAGTTCAAGAATAACCGAATCGCTCACCGCCATACCGACGTTATGCGCAATTACATTCACTGTAAATGAATCCAGATCGCTTGTAATGACAGACGGTGAAAAATACAGACTGGTGGAATTCAGCATCAGATCGGGCTGAGGAAATGATCCCAGACGTAACACCGGATCGCCGTGCAAAGTCATTTCAAGACAAACATCGCGTGTATAAGACGAAGCAGAATAGCTTTGCAAGGTTTTGACAGTTTCCTGAATAATATATCCGATGGGTCTGCCATAATTCTGGCGCGCAATACGCCTGATCAATTCAGAACTGTATGTATCCAGTGCAGGGATGGTTGATTGGGTAATAGAACCCAGATATCCGATGGTGCCTTTATCCTCAATCAACACAAATTCTTCGGCCGAGCTGTTGGGATACTGATACAAATCGCCGGCAAAACATGAATTGGCAATTAAGAACGGATAACGCTTATAATTGCTGTAATCTCCCGGATTGTCAATACTGATATCAAATCCAATTCCGGCTCCATGACCAAAAAAATTCAGAATTGCAACACCCTCATTTATCAGCGTTTTTAAACTATCGCTCTGGTTTTGCTGTATGGGCGCCGTCGATGATTTCGAAAACGTTTTTACATCAGCTCCAAAATAAGGCGCCATCAGCGTATCACGAAACTTGTTCAGAATGTTGAGCAACGTGATCATCTGACTGTACTCCGATCCACCCGCAAAATGCAGTACTCGTTTCATCCATTGAAGCTCGTTCGGATTGGCCGGATTATATGGCTTGTTTTGTTCAGTTTCATAATCCTGCATTTTTTCCAGATACCAGTCAACTGCCATTGGAGTACGGGCTGCCAGACGACCGGTCGGAATAGCCTGTGCATAATTGTTGTCCTCCTGTTCCGATGTAAACAGGTTGTCTGAAGGCGGATTCCCAAACGATGGAACCAGGGTCAGTCCATAATAGGTGTTGTTCTGCCGGTAGGCATATTTATCACCAGCCCGGTACCCTTTACCAATCAGAAACAATCCATGAATGGTATCGGCAAACTGAGTCCGGGCAAAGCGCGTAAAATTGGTAATGGCCAATGGATGTTTACCAATGCCGTAGGCAAATTCATCGTACAATAAGCCAACATCTGCCACCAGCGACTTATAGCCGGTGCTGTTGCGGTATGTCGCATAATTATTGGCTTTTGACAGTAACGAATTGTGTGTTACAATCAGATAATCGACATCGTCGTACAGCGCGTTACTGAAATCAATAAAATAACCGGCTGTACCGGTGGCATTGACCGGCAGCATCGAGGTTACCGGAAACACAGCACTTTCTGCCGCAATAAACAATTGTTTCGATGAACCACTGTTGGGCACAAGAAAGCTGACATTGGCCCCGCCTCTGGTAGTAAGAATCCGTCGGTGGTTAGTGATATCATATACAATAACCGTATCCGTGGCTGGCGCTGTAAGCCCTGTAAATGAAAAGTAAGTTTTGGCACCAACACCATCAGCCGATTCAAACAGCAAAGAAGCAGAAAAGTTAATGTTTAATTGCCGCGGATAGCGAATATTGATATAACTCAAGGCTGTCAGATCAGCTGCACTGCCAAGATCGTTGGGCAAGGTTACATCAAAGGCAGTGGCCCCGGATGTTAATGTATTTGCAGGTCTGCTCTTTAAAACCCTGATGGGCACATAACCTTCGAAAATGGTGTCCACATTCAGTCCTGCAAAGTTCATTACCACATGGTGATCGGGATTTACATTGATGTAATTAGATGCTCCTAGCAATAATAAATCAATGGTAGCATCCGGACCGGCGGTATAAACCGATGGTGTCGGAACATTCCGGGAGTAGGACGTTGCCTGAGTTATATCAAAACCTAAATCAAACCACCCTTCGCAATTGGTATAGCGGGGATCGGTAATACCACTCTGCTCTGTCTGTCCGTTGTAATAAGCCGGCGTAAAATTTACCCGCGAATTGAACCATACATAACTCTGCGAAGTGTAACCTGAAAAATTCCGATCCGTTTCAACAATCATCCGTCTGTTGGAAATAGATGAATTCCAGGTGAAGAAATAAACGGTCGTATCATTAAATAAACTGTAATCGGTGTTTGGAATATCGGCCGGATTCAGATACATGTCGGCGTCAATACCGCTGCGGTTGCGCATTCCGTAAAACTCTACATAATCGCCCGCATTAAATACACCGTCGTTTTCACCACGCACATAAATATATTGTTCATCACCATTTGCAAACAACTGAATCTGACGCGGATCGAAGGTGCTGAGCGGAATTCCGGCCGAAGCCAAGGCTGAATACGAT
>CAYSCE010000218.1:0-5533 GCA_964429475.1 uncultured Bacteroidaceae bacterium
CGATTTGTCTTTTGGCCTCGACAGCGGGAAACCGAACATTGACAAGCCATGGCGTATCAATTTTTCGCGCGTTGAATGGGATACCAAATGGGAAAACGGAAAATATACAAAACGTACCGGTGCCGATGGAAAGCCACTTCCGGAGCACAATTGGGTATGGTCGCCCGTGGGCGCTATCAGCATGCACATGCCCGAACGCTACGGATACCTGAAGTTTTCTGAAAAAACAGCCGGCACCGAAAAAGAGACTTTTACTATTTCCGAAAACGAACAAATGAAAAAAGTGCTCTGGGCCGTGTTTTACCGCGAAGCAAAGTATTTTGAAAAATATAAAAAGTACACCGGCATTGCAGGCGATCTGGGATCTGATCTCAAATCCATGTACGATGACAAGAAGTACAAACTCAGCATTTCAGCCACCACACACACCTTTGAAGCATCGCTCATCAGCAGCAACAAAAAAGTAAACATGTATATTACGCAGGAAGGATCGGTGGTGGAAAATCACTGATTGACTTGTTTGTTTTAACAACATTTAATTGTTTTATTTCAAAACATCGCTTATCTTTGCTTTTACAAAGAAAAGAATAACCGATGAGCCCCAACCTGACGAAAAAACAAATTGGTCAAAAGATAGCGGAACTGCGGAAACAAAAGGATTTATCGCAGGAAGATCTGGCGCAAATGATAAGAATATCGCGTCCATCGCTTGCACAGATTGAATTGGGAAACAGAAGCATTGATATCCTTGAATTGAAGCAATTTTCAATGGTGCTCGGATTTTCGCTTGATGAATTCATGTCATCACCAGAAGCTGACACGGCGCTTAAAAAAATGCGAAAAAGCAATGCGAAAAACAAGCCTGCACAAAGATTTCCAGCCCCCAAGCTGAAACCGGACAAATTCAGGCAGGTGTTGTTGTACATTCTCGAACGCTGTGCAGGAAAGCCAAATGTAGGTGAAACAGTCTTGTATAAGTTGCTGTATTTTGCCGATTTCAATTATTATGAACTGTACGAAGAACATATGACCGGTGCGGCATACCGGAAGCTGCCTTATGGTCCCGTGCCGCATAATCTGCAGGAAATCATCAATCTCATGATTGAAGAGCAACAATTGAAACGGATCAAAGTGCCTTATTTTGAAAATATACAAACACGATATATTCCGCTTGTAAACTCCGATCTGAAAATGCTGAATGGTGCTGAAAAAGATGTTATTGACAAAGTTATTGAGCAATACAGCGACTGGTCGGCCAATGCCATCAGTAATTATTCGCACAGGGACATGCCGTGGCAGGCAACTAAAGAAGGTGCTGTAATTAATTACGAACTGGTTTTCTATCGCGAAGCGCCCTATTCGGTCAGAAATTATGGCGATGAAAATGAATAAACCATGACGTTTGAGGAACTTTCTGAATATAAAAAAGACCTGAAAAAACTGTTGAAAAAATTCAGGTCACTACCTCAGGATATAATTATTGTGAAACAGGTACTCGCTGTCTGCCCCGATGAGCGGCCGCCATTCAGTTTCAGAATAGACAATCTTGGAATACAATCCTGTATTATTAAAGTTCGCAAAATAGCCTGTCAGTCTTTAAAAGGACGTGGTGCACAATCCGGTTTAAGACTCGTTTACGCATATTTCGAAAATGAAAACAAAATAATTTTTATTGAGTTGTATCACAAAAACGACAAAGAAAACGAAGACAGGGAACGCATCCTTGATAATTTTAAATAGGTTGATTAAAACCCGCTTTCAGTCAGCTGCTTAGTTCACCCATGTTGCCGTAATTTATAAACAAAACATTTTCTTTCGGGCACCTGTTCCGTCTCCGCCCTTTATACCAATTTGAAATATATGATAGTTCAAAGGAATTTCATGTATTTCATAAATTGGTAAATGCCGACAGAAAGCAATGAAATAATTTCTCGTCGGCAGTACTCCGCGCGCGCGGTCCGCGTGTGCCTGCAGCGGCCGGCGCTCAAGGCTGTTCGCCGCTGTCTCCTTCGATACGTTTGAAGCTTGCTGCTTTTCATGGCCGTTACTTCAAACACTCAGGATGACAGCGAGACGCAGCACCGCGCGGGGCCTGTGGTTGGCGCTTCGCGGTGTTTTCGCTCGGAGTGAGGGTTTCACGGGCATTTGAGTTTTGGTGGAATGCAATGGCCGCGGCCGCATTAGTATAATTATACGTTATTGCGGCCGCATGTCCGCCGCGGGCAATCGTTCCGTTTCAAAGGCTGCAAGCTGCGCGTGATACGTATGCACGTAAAAGCCGCTCCATAAGCGGCTTTTACGTAATATCGGAATTTGTATCAAAGATTTGTCTTGGATGGTACACGAGTGTCAAAGATTTATCATGGATGGTGCAGGGATCATTGCATTGCTATACTAATAATCAATCCCTTCAATTGGAACAATAACAGACACCGAAGAAGGAATAGAGTCGAATGGGAAACCAACATCGTTTATATCGTACTCTTCAAAATCCTTCCAGAAAGCCACTTTAAAATCCTTTGATTTTTGAGATACTTTAATACTATTCGCACCCAATAAGATAGGAAATATTTTAAAATTACTTTCGACATGAACTGTGTCAGACAAATAGTCGTTCTCGAAAAATTGAAATTCATAAATAGCATTGTTAACTAAATATTCAAATTCCTTTTTAAACTCTTTTTTAGAATGTGGCTTTTTGAATAAAGGATAGTCTATCATGAACACAGTAATAATAATCGTCTTTTTTGGTCTGATTATAATTCTCGTCTGTGAGCCGACATCGTATCTGATGCCATTTAACAGCAGGCTGCATTCAGTAAATTTCTTTCCTTTATTAAACATATTATCATCAATAGCAAGAAATGATGAATGTTTCGAATGATTCGTAATTTTGAAACGCACCAAATACTGATATGGATAGTACCACACAACACCACTGTCATTAGACACCTGAAAATTGTACTCACTTAAACTCATATCGTAGCCATGAATTTCAATGGTAATTGGGGATGAAGCTACATTTTTATCAGTTGTGTTTTTACAACCACAAAACATCATTAATAAAATTAATACAACAATAATTGCTCTCATTTAGTACCTCCTTCAGTCCATAGCTCCATTTTTCAGACAATGCTAAAGTAGACTATTTTCTTTAATTATTGAGTCTTCAAGCTTTTTTTTCGGGGCTCGGCCCGGGGATTTGTTTGGAATGGTGCAGTGGTGGCGGCTATAATTGTATTTTTATATATTATTGCTGCCGCACACAAGCCGCGTGCAACCGCACCGTTTCAAAGGCTGCAACCCGCGCGTGATACGTATGAGTATGTAAAAGCCGCTCCACAAGCGGTTTTTTGCAATATTGTAATTTGTTTCAGGGATTTGTTTTGGAGGGTGCAGTTGTAGACGTGAAAACAAAAAGTTTATTTTTCAAACCACCGCGTATAACGCGACAGACCGCCTTTTGCATAAAGTGACCACGCCGCATAGCCATATGTGTTATCGAGCAGATCAACTTCAGCTTTTGACACTGCGATATTCCTTTCCGTATTACTTTCAATATTTTTCATCACGGCCTTCATTTCATGCGGATAGTTCATAATATGTATTTCATGGGTACTTATCAGCGAATCACCATCCCAGATGTATTCCGAAAGCCAGAATTCGGAATTAACACAACACGCAGAAAATCCATGCAATTTCTTTATGGGTGTAAGCAGCACCGGATTTCCGACACTTTCAAAATCCGGAATATACTTAAATGAATCGCCCTTTGAAAGCCACAAATGAAAGTATCGGATGGCAGCTCCGTTGGTTATGAGGTTATTAATAGCAATATCATTCTTTCCGTCGAAATTGTAATCTGCAATATATGGTTTCACTTCATACGCCCGGCAGAACTCAATGTTATTTTGGCTGAATACTACTTCCCAAGCCCCTTTCGATTGCTTATATACCGTCATGTTTTTATCTGTGAAACTGTATACAATAGCATGTTGCTCATTGGAATTGAGGAAATTGCCAATTCTGATATACGCAAATGAGGTATCAAGCACAAAATCATGCGACTTTGCATACGCCATAAGGATTCCTGCAATAAAATCGTGTTGAGAATTTTCTCCTGGATTTCTTTCTGAATCGTTCTGGTGAATAGTGTCTGATGTAGCATGCGAATCCTCAGTTGTCTCAGCATTTCTGCATCCAATCATGGCAACTATAAAAAGTGCAATCACAACAGAAATGATTCCGGATTTGATGAAGTCTCTGATCATGAAATTTTATTTTTAAAAATGAATCAACACGTTACCACCTCATAATACACCAATTTCCACTCTCCACCAGTTTTTTTAAATTCCACAACTTTGTAGGTGCCGACTTCTTTTCGTACAAGCTCAAAGCGGCATGTCGTGCCGGAAAAGCCGGTTATCAGACTATCCAGTTCGGGGTCAAATGAGCGGATGTCGTCCTTCATCATGGACCAGCCTTCGGTTTGCCAGTCAATCACTTCTTCGCATTCAAACACACCACCGGCCAGCGGAAACTGCGTGTGCTGCATCTGATAAACCGAATCGGTGAGAAACTTCCTGTAAAATTTCTCAAACTCAGCATTTGTTTTTGTATTCATCAATCCGGATTCCGAAAAATCGGCACCTGCTGCTTCCGGCTCTGCACGCTTGTTTCCACATGATGCTAAACATGCAGTTACAACAAGTGCTGTCAAAAAATATTTGTTCATACTGCTCAAATTTAATTTTTCGAAAATGTATTGTCGTCACTTTTTTTCTTCGGCTGTTTTTTGTCTTTATCAAAAACCGGCAGATAACACATTGTATGTATAGGAACAGGTCCTGATTTCTTATTCGGCTGTTTCTTCAACTTCCGCATAGAGACCCGCATCCGGATGTCGCGCAATATTTTTAATGTTCGTTTCATTTATTCAAATATAAGCGAAGTTAGAAAATAATACGCAACTATTAAAGGGCGTTTCCAAAAAACCAAAATGAATTGTTTTGTAATCATGGTTTTTCAACAAAAAGACATTATCAGCATCTGCGGTGGATGATGACCCACGCATGTCAGATCCTGAAACCCGTTCAGGATGACACCATGCGTGGGTTCAAATGGTTGAGTATTTTGCAATTATTTTGGTTGTCCATTTTCAAGAGCAATCCTATCATGCATGCAAAATTGCAATTTTACAATATCAACAACTGTTTCACCGCAGCCACCTTGTCTTTCGAGGTTGTCTGAATCACAGAGTCACGCACCGGATTGTCGCTCATCAGAACTTTATCGTTGTAATAGGTGCTGACGGAATCGCGGTTTACAGAGCCACTCATGTGAAATTCGTGCGCGCCGGTTTCTTTCAGTTGCAGAATATTATCAGCATTAACACCGCTGCCAGGCATAATGATGATACGGTCGCCGGCCTGCTTCACCATTTGCTGAATCAGATCACGGCCTTCGAATGCTGTATTTCTCTGACCACTCGTCAGCAGGCGCTGGCAGCCGGCTTCAATAATATCTTCGAGGC
>CAYSCE010000219.1:0-1773 GCA_964429475.1 uncultured Bacteroidaceae bacterium
CACTGTCACATCCTGAAATGGTTGAATAGGTTGCAGTATATGTTCCGGCGCCTGAATACAAGGTTCCGTGCCACAGGTAAGATTCTCCTTCGCAGATTGTCTGGTTATCGGTAAACGCGTATTCCTGTCCCATGCTCAGGTTCAGCGTATACACACTATCGCATCCAAGCTGTGAAGTGTAATTTGCATAATAGGTGCCGGCACTCGAATACGTGTTTCCATGCCAGTTGTAGACTGATCCGGGGCATATCGTATGATTTTCGGTGTAGCTGTATTCGGGATAAACTGTGAGATACAGCGTGAATGTTGAATCACATCCGTACATCGAAGGATGATTTACGGTGTAGGTGCCCGATGCTGTATAGGTGTTTCCGTGCCATGTGTAGTTGCTTCCACTGCAGATGCTGTGCGATTCTGAAAAGGCATATTCAGGATTCACTGTGATGCTCAAAGTCGCATTCGAAGCGCATTGTCCGGGGTTTGGCGTAAAGGTGTACATCGTTGTTCCAACAGCCGAAGTGTTAATCACCGACGGGTTCCAGGTTCCGGAAACGCCATTCAGTGCGGTTGTTGGTAATGTTCCCGGGGTGCTTCCAACACAGTAGGGTCCCATAACACCGAATGGGGGCGTTGTTCCTGAAGTGACATTCACATTCATGGTGTAAGGTCCTGCACACTGACCTGCATCGGGTGTAAAAGTATAAGTGGTTGTCCCGACGCTTGCAGTGCTGATTGCAGCAGGCGACCATGTCCCGGTAATGCCATTGTTTGACGTGGTCGCCAGAGTTGCAGGTGTCTCACCGACGCAGTAAGGGCCGAAAGTATTGAATGTTGCGCTGATGCTGTTATCAACTACTACATTCATGGAATAGATTTCCGCACATTGTCCTGCATCGGCTGTGAATGTGTAAGTGGTTGTTCCGGCGCTGGCAGTGCTGATTGCAGCGGGCGACCATGTTCCGGTGATGTTGTTTGTTGAAGTGGATGGCAATGTGGCAGGGGTTGCTCCAACACAGTACGGGCCGGCTGCATCAAACGATGGGGTTATTTCAGTCGAAACAACAATATTGGTTGTGTATATTCCGGCGCATTGTCCGGCATCGGGTGTAAAAGTGTATGTTGTCGTCCCCTGGCTTGCAGTGCTGATTACAGCGGGGCTCCACGATCCCGTAATGCCGTTCAGCGATGTTACAGGCAATGCTGCGGGCGTTGATCCAACGCAATAGGGACCGAAGGAATTGAATGTAGCATTAATGCTGGAGCCAACTTCAACGATTAATGTTGCAGCTTCGGCACACTGACCTGCATCGGGCGTAAAGGTATAGGTTGTTGTTCCGGCGCTGGCAGTGCTGATTACAGCAGGTGACCAGGCACCACTGATGCCATTCGTTGATATCGAAGGTAAAACGGCAGGTGTGGCTCCAATGCAGTACGGGCCGGGTTGCGTAAACACGGGGGTCGAAATTGCAGTCACATCAACATTTATGTTTGCATTAATTGCACATTGTCCTGCTGTTGGTGTGAAATAGTAGGTCGTCGTTCCCGGGCTTGCAGTGCTGATTGCAGAAGGACTCCATGTTCCGGTGATTCCGTTGGTCGAAGTCAATGCAAGTGTACCGGGTGTATCATCTTCGCAGTAGGGACCGAGAGCTGTAAAAGCCGGGGTAACAATGCTGTTGACTGTGATATTCATCGTCGTAGTGGTAGCACACTGTCCTGCTGTTGGTGTAAAAGTATATGTCGCTGTTCCGGCGCTTGCAGTGCTGATTGTAG
>CAYSCE010000219.1:1873-5531 GCA_964429475.1 uncultured Bacteroidaceae bacterium
GCTGTTGGTGTAAAAGTATATGTCGCTGTTCCGGCGCTTGCAGTGCTGATTGTAGAAGGACTCCATGTTCCGGTGATTCCGTTCGACGATGTTGTTGAAAGTGTTGCCGGTGTTGCTCCAACGCAATATGGCCCCAGTGCTGCAAATGTTGGCGTTGATTGAGTCTGCACGGTTGCTGTTACCGGAACGCGTGTACTGCTGCATCCTGCACCCTGTACGGTCCAGTTGAACCAGGAGTAGAAATACGTGCTGCCTACATCACAACCGGTGATGCTGCATAATCCTGCAGCGGTGTACGGATATGATACGCCGGAATTGATTCTGTACAATGTCGAATTCACAGGCGTCAGCAACTGATATCCGGTACCGGGCTGTATCAGCCAGTTGAGCGTTACCGTGGTTGTGGTGGTATTGACATTTACGTTCGATGTGTACACCGTAGCACCCGTGTTGTCCAATAGCGTGATGGTCTTTGATCCGGCTGTTCCGGCCATGGCCTGCACCGAAATCAGTGTCATGGGTGCGTACACATCAAAGTATTCAATGGCTGCAACATTGCGCGAAGCGCCGCCAACAGCGGGTCCTACGTTGGTGGGTGTTGACGGCACATTGTTCTCGACATAATACGTTGTGGTGGTTGAAATTGATGGAGTGGTGTACGAACTGCCGGTTCCCAGCAAGGTGCCGCCTGTTGCAGCGGAATACCAGTTCAGTGTATTCGTGCCGCTGGCTGTCAGTGTGGCTGTGCCGCTTCCGCAGATGGTGGCTCCGGTTGCAGTTGGTGCAGCCGGCATATTTACAGTGATGTACGATGTTTTCGATTCACTGTCGCTTCCGGCGCAAGCGGTAATGGTTAACTGTACCGTATAGGTGCCATTGGAAGCATAGGTGTGCTGCGGGTTTTCGTCGGTCGATGTTTGTCCGTCGCCGAAATTCCACAAAAATGTGCTGCTACTTGCATAGGTTCCTGTATTGGAAAATTGCACCGTGCCGTTGCAGGTTGATGTAACATCAGCTGCGAAATTGGCTACAGGAGCGGGCTGCACAAGGGCTACATTGACCACTGTTGCCGTTCCGTTGGTCACCGAAATATTGTTGATGGTCTTGGAAGTGTATCCTGGAGCGGAAAAGGTGAGACTGTATGTTCCGGTGTTGACATATTTGTGATAGTTGCCAACGGGCAAAGCCGAGTATACATGCGAGCTGTCGTTGGCCTGATCGTAACTGTTGGCAAACACTTTTGCGCGGATGGGTTGACCTGTACATGAGTCGGTAATGATTCCGCGGATGCCGTACATCGATTCCTGCATGTAATTCAGCAGCGACTGATAATTGGTATTCCACATACCATTCAGGTTCTCGGTGGCGGTGGTTTTTACATCATCAAGTTCAATGGTTACTTCGCGGCAATGATGAAAATAGTTCATATAATCCTGCCGGCCACCTGTAATTACATACCAGTCGCCGCCTTCGGTTACACCATCGCTGTAGGTATCGGTCATGTATCCGGCAGTGACAGCGCGGGCAGTGGTAACATAGTTGGTGCAAACTCTTTCCCACCAGGCGGCATCGGCATTGGGATTGCCAGCTGTAGTCCAGGTATCCCAGGGATAATTCGTGACTTCGGCGCCTCCGTGAAAATTGCCGGCCATGTTGAAATGATGATTCCCGGCAAAGGTCATGAATGCCTGTGTTTCGGCCTGCCATGCAAGTCCGTCGGGATGGTCACCATCGAGTGGATCTTTATAATTGCGATTGAGATCGACATTGCCCAGATTGTTTCTGCGAGAGTTAGCAACTGTAGATCCCACAGGTGATGACAGATAATAAGTCCCTTCGGGATTGGCCAGCGGACAGATCCAGATTTCCACACCATTTAAAAGATTGGTCACCTGAGATATAGATCCATAATTGGTCAGTAAATAATTAATCATTCGCAGCATGAGATAATATCCGGTGGTTTCGTCACCGTGCATGGATGATGAATAGAGGAACTGGGGCTCGTTTTCAGCGGTATTGACATTGTCCGAAATGCGGGCGACCAGAATTTTGTAGTTGCCCGATGGTGTCGAAGCAAGTATGGTATCTATGTCGCAGAGTGTCGGATACGTGCTTGCAAAATTGGCCAGCATCTGTTCATACACACTGTAAGTAGGGTAGCGGTCCCACGTTGCCATCTGGGCCACAGTGGTAGCCATATTCAGCGCTTTCGGGACGTCTTTCGGAATGATTTCATACGGAATATTCCTGCTCAGAAAGGTTTGAAATTCTGTAGCGTTGGCATAGGCAATCACATCAAATCCGCCTGTGGCAGCGGGTTTCACGTTGTCGATGGACATGATGCGGGTCAGGTCGTTGTTGATCTGATCTTTGGTTGCCACATGGAATGAAAAAACAATTTCGCCCCGGGCCTGTAAAATCTGTGTTGCCTGTTGCAGCTTAACTTCTGATGAGTTCTGTGCATGCGTTGCGGCTGCAAATAGCGAAATAAACAGACATAGTAAAATAAACCTGTACCCCATAATCATGAATTTTATAAACAGACAAATATAGAAAACAATTGGTTGCGAATATTTGTATTATATTTATAAATACACCAAAGCCGATAAATTGTGTTTGATTGATAAATTATCGACGGTGAATGGGATGATTTTGCAGGTTTTGGGAATTGCATCAGTTTAACCTGCTGCTTTCAATTGAAAATGCAGGTTGTATTTCCTTGTGCAAATTTTTTCCACTATAAATGAATTTTGTGGCGTTTTTCTCAAATATTTTCCACTAAAACAACCTTTTTGGAAAATAATTTCCATTATAAATGCAAATACAGATAAATAATTTCCACTATAAATCATTTTATGGGAAAATATTTTCCAGTAAAAGGCAGATTATACTTTGCAAAGAAGTCAATCATTCAGTACATGCAGATTCGATTCTATCTCTTTACGCATACGAATATTGACTTTTGCCTCCACTGCAAAATGGCTCCAGTTCTTGACAATATTATTTATTTCATCTATGATCTGCTCTCCTTTTTTGATGTTATTTGCCCGGGCAATTGTCATAAGATCATTTTTATTGATTTCCCGGTGCTTGCCATTGATGCTTAATGATTGCTGGTTTACCCACAAATTGGAAGGATCGTATGCATAACACACATCATAGGCTGGAGCCAGTTCCCACACACCGTCCTTTTTCAGGCGAAATGAAAAATTCTTTGTATGATCATCGCAATTGGTTGCCAGTACATTAAAAACCATTCTTCGGAACATTTGTTCAGCCTGAGAGTAGGGGAGTTTAAGCATGCGCATGGTCTGGAACACCTGTTCATATCCATAACTGAAGATATTTCCATAATCAAAATGATTGATTCCACACAATGTCAGAATATGATGTTTTGTTTCACTGCCTTCGCGGTCAAAACGTTTGGTCATAAAGTGAGCGCGGCCATTTTCTTCGAGCAATCTGCATTCGGTCATTTCAATGCCACATGCAGCAGCCATCAGATGATATGCATATTCGATGCGACCCCAGCCATGTGTATTGCCAAACTGAATGCCGCTCACTCCATCCAGTTTCAGCAACCAATGCGAAAAGCCCTGTGGAACTCTGGTTTGTCCCGACCTGACTTCATGGTTGTGTTCATTAAAAGCAATCAATG
>CAYSCE010000220.1:0-5514 GCA_964429475.1 uncultured Bacteroidaceae bacterium
AACAGGAAGAAATATCTCCAAGAAGGTTTCAATCATCATCCCGGCACATAACATTCCTGCTTTCAAGCCGGCCAAAACTTTTGTTGAGAGCGTTAAGAAACAGAGTAAATAACCTAAAAATACTAACCCATGCCAAGCGGAAAAAAGAGAAAACGTCACAAAATGGCGACTCACAAGCGTAAAAAAAGACTGCGTAAGAACAGACATAAGAAGAGAAAATAGTCTTCACTAAATTTTATGCGGCTTAGGCCGTATAAGAGGTAAACTTCATGAATAAGGAACTCGTCATTGATGCCGCTTCGGGCGAAGTGCAGATTGCGCTTATTGAAAACAAGCGACTTGTAGAACTGCATACCGAACGCGGCACACATGATTTTGCCGTAGGCGACTTTTATCTCGGGAAGGTCAAAAAGATTATTTCCGGGCTGAATGCCGCCTTTGTTGATGTTGGGTACGAAAAAGACGCTTTTCTGCATTACCTCGACTTAGGACCACAGATAAAGACCTTATCGAAGTTTCAGAAAGATGTGATTGCCGGCAAACAGGTTTCGGTTGACACCTATCAGCAGGAACCTGATATTGAAAAAACCGGTAAAATAACCAATGTAATTGCATCGGGACAAAGTATTCTGGTGCAGATTGCCAAGGAACCTATTTCGACCAAAGGTCCCCGCATTACAACCGAGGTAAGCCTTCCCGGCCGGTATCTGGTATTGGTGCCATTCTCCAAAAGAATTTCGATCAGTCATAAAATCAAAAACCTTACGGAGAAGTCAAGGCTCAAGAAAATCGCATCCAGTCTGCAACCGCTGAATTTCGGAATTATCGTGCGCACCGTAGCCGAAAACCGGAATTTCGACGAGCTGAAAGCCGATATGGATGATTTAATGAGCCGCTGGAACAACCTGATTCAGTCATTGAAGAATTCGCAACCTCCGGTGAAAATTCTCGGAGAACTCGATCGTTCGCTCACCATCATGCGCGATTTGCTGAATGCGTCGTTCAATACCATTACGGTGAATGACAATAAAATGTACAGCGAAATCCGGAGTTATCTTTCGACTATTGCTCCCGACCAGGTGGATATTGTCAAACTTCATAAAGGTAAATCGTCAGTTTTTGAAAGTACAGGTGTCGATAAGCAGGTGAAGTCATTATTTGGTCAAAAGGTGACGTTAAAGTCGGGTGCATATCTGATTATTGAACGCACCGAAGCTTTTCATGTGATTGACGTGAACAGCGGCTATAAGGCCGATAGCGGGAAAGACCAGGAGCAGAATGCGCTTGCAGCCAATCTCGAAATGGCCGAAGAAGTTGCACGTCAGTTGAGGCTTCGCGATCTCGGGGGCATTATTGTGGTCGATTTTATTGACATGCATCTGGGTGCCAACCGTCGCAAACTGTTTGATAAGCTGGTGGAGGAAATGTCGCACGACAGAGCCAAACATACGATTTTGCCCCCAAGCAAATTTGGACTGGTTCAGATTACACGTCAGCGTGTGCGACCTGAAACCCATATCGAAGTGCTGGAAAAATGTCCTGTTTGCAGTGGAACCGGCGAAATCAAACCACACACTTTGATTATCGATGAAATCGAAAATACGCTGACATTCCTGGCGCATGAACAGAATGAGAAAGAGCTGATTTTATTCACCTCTCCTTTTATTCATGCATTTATTACCAAAGGTGTTTTTAAAAACATTGCAAAAACCTGGCGCAAAAATCTGAAGTGCAAGCTGAAGATTAATTCTGCCGGAAATTATCATATTCTGGAATATCATGTTTTTAATTCCAGAGGCGAGGAAATAACCCTTTAATTTTATTTGCTGTGGAAGCGAATATTCCGGCCTTTCTGTTGGGGCAGATTCTTCCAAAGATGGAGAAGTTCTGTGCTTTTCAGGAACGTTGTGTGTATGATGTAAAAATGAAACTCATGCGCATGAATGTCGAAAAGTCGCAATGGGACAGCGTTATAAAGTATCTGCAGGAAAATAATTTTCTGAATGAAGAACGATTTGCCGAGTTGTTTGTGCGCAGCAAAATTCGTCAAAAGGGCTGGGGACCTGTAAAAATAAAGATGGAGCTGTTGCAGAAACAAATCTCGCCTGCATTGATTGAGCAGTATTTATCGGCCTTTGAGTGCGATAATCAGCAAACGCTGTTACACGACTGGCTGATGAAAAAATATGCCAGCGTACAGAATGAAGAAGTTCAGAAACAGCGCGAAAAGCTGATCCGGTTTGGTATTTCGAAAGGATTTGAATCGGGTATGGTGTTTTCCGAAACCGATAAAATTATAAAGGCCCATTCGAAAAAATGAGCCTTTATAAAATTCGAAAAAATAATTTTAGCGCAATGTCAATGTAGCCTGACCCAGTTCGTGGTCATCGGCAAATATGGCAATGTGATATACGCCGGCCGGAAGTTCAATGTTGTCGCGCGGATAATCAATACAGATTGAATTGGCTTTTCCGGTATAATTAATCACGGTTTTGGCAGTGTACTGAATGCGCTGCCCTTTATAAATGAAAGAATAGGAACCTTGTGTCAGGATCAGATTGTCGGGGCGTGCAATGCGCACATACACATCCTTCTGTCCTGTACCCACCAGTGGATTTTCGCCAATAGTGAGGCAAACGCGGATGAGTTCGACTTTACGTGCCCGATCGGTAATGGATTCCTTGGTGCCTGATTTTTTATTGTAACCTGTGGCTGAAATATTATATCCTTTCAGGTAAGCAGCATCGTTGATTTTTGTTGAGAGTTTGTCTTTTTCCTGCGTCAGCTCAAAGGTTTTTTTATTGGCGTCATCAAGACTTCCTTTCAGAGTAGTGTTTTCATTTGTAAGAGTTTGATTCACTCTGTACATGCTGTCGAGTTGTGTAACATAACCCTGAGTGATATTGCGCAATGCATCGAGTTTTTTCTTGATGCGGCGGTAATCGGCCTGGGAATTAATCAGAGACTCGATTTCTTTGGCCTGCGCCATGATCAGACTGTCTTTGCCCGAGAGTTTATCGCTGAGGTAGCCGTATTCGTTTTTAATGCGATTGTGTTCGGCCATCAGTGAATCAAGCTGCCCTTGAAGTTCATCGGAATGCTGGGCACAGTTTTCTTTTTCCTGAACAACCGTATCGACACTGGATTTATTGGAGATCAGCAAAAATGCCAGTACTGCAATAATCAATATCAATACACCAATAATGACCTTATAGGTTGTTGAGCGTTTTTTCTCCGGAGAAGTGTTGCTTTCCATAATGTGAAACTTAAAAAACAAAGTGCAAATTTATTATTTTTGAACGATAATCCTGCAAATTTATTTGATTATGATACTCGGTTCACTCATGCGATTGTTTTATCCCGATTTGTGTTGTGCCTGCGGACAAAGCCTGATGCGGGGAGAGCATGTGATTTGTTTGTCCTGCCTGATGAAACTGCCTGAAACGGATTTTCATACATTTAGCGATAATGCGGTGGCGAAGCTGTTTTATGGCCGCATCAACGCCGAGAATGCCACTGCCATGTGCTATTACGAAAAAGGTAGTCTGGTTCAGCATCTCATGCATCAGCTGAAATATAAAAACAAGCCGGAAATCGGTGTGTACTTTGGTCGCAAACTAGGCAAAAAGCTCTCTGAATCGGACTTGTATAAAGATGTAGATGCGGTAATACCAATTCCATTGCATCCGAAAAAAATGAAAATCCGGGGTTATAATCAAAGTAAAGTCATTGCCGATGGATTTGTGCAGGCGTTTCCTGTTCCGGTTATTGAAGATGTTCTGGTGCGGGTTGAATTTACCGAAACCCAAACGCGTAAAAACCGCTGGGACCGTTATCAGAACGTGAAAGATATGTTTGGCGTTCAGCATCCCGAAAAAATCAGGGGCAAACATGTTCTGATGGTGGATGATGTTATTACCACCGGCGCCACTATTGAAGCATGCGCAAAACATTTACTTGCGGTGGAAGGTGTTCGGGTCAGTATTGCAGGACTGGCTTCGCCGGCCCGATAAAAAAAGCCACTGCATATGAGTGGCTTTGGTCTCCCGGGGGGGATTCGAACCCCCGACCCATTGATTAAGAGTCAATTGCTCTACCAGCTGAGCTACCAAGAGATTTTGGTGGTGCAAAATTAGAAAAAAACATGCTTGGTGTCCGATAAACTGCAATAAAAATTCTTCCGGGCATTGATTATATTTGCAATATGAATCCGAAAAAAGAAATAAAGTCTGTAGCCATTTTTTGCGGCTCATCGGCCGGAGCCGATCAACAGTACACTGTGGCGGCTGAAGAACTGGTGAGGGTGTTGCACGCACACAACATTTCAATTATTTATGGTGCAGGCTGCACCGGACTGATGGGCGTTGTGGCCGAAGAAGCGCTGCGCTGCGGTATTCATATTACTGGTGTTGTGCCGTCGTTTTTTATGTCGGAGAATGTTGTACACAAAGGGCTCTCAGAGCTTATTGTAACGGATTCGATGGCCACACGCAAAAACACCATTCTCGAAAAAGCCGACGCCTGCATTGCTTTGCCGGGCGGCTTCGGAACCTTCGACGAATTGTTTGAAGTGGCCACCGCTGTACAGCTTGGATTGCAGCTTAAGCCCATCGGACTTCTCAATACGAAGAATTATTACGATCCGCTGTTAGCCATGCTGCAGCAATCGGTGCGCGAAAAATTTGTGCGCGAAGACCATCTGAAAGCCTTGGTGGCAGACGAAAATCCGGAACAGCTTTTTCAGAAATTACTGCACATTGAATACGAAGCGCCAGTGAACTGGATTGAGAAATTGATTGAGCGGAACAGGTTCTGAGCGGTGAATTTTGTCAATTTGTGCACTTTTCGTATGCTTTTCTACAATTTGATTCGTACGTCGACAATCTTGTCTTCCGGATCACGACGGCAATCCCAAATCATTACCACAACAATTGTCTGATCGTGCATTTCATAAATGATCTGATAGAATCCGGTTATCAAAGCTCTTACTGATTCAATTTCCGTCTTAAGGCCAATTAACGGGTTTTGAGCAATCAGACTCAGACTTCTGTTGATTTTAGCGTGTAATTTATTGCTGTAAGAAAAAGATTTATTTTTTTCAATATAGAAGCCAAGTATATCAAGCAAATCCAGCTGGCCTCAACAGACCATTCTATTTTGTACTTAGCCATTGTTTGATCTCCTTCTGTAAATCGTCATTCGAGATGGTTTGTCCCAGTTTAACCTGTTCGCGGCCAGCTTTAATTCGTTTTTTCTGGAAATCGGATAATTTGTAGAAATCTTCATTCGCTTTGGATTCTACAATGGTTTTAATGGCTTTCAAAAATGACGCGTCATCAATTTGTGAAAGCATTTCAATGATAGTATGCCTCAATTCGACAGTACTCATGATTGATTTTTTTACAAAGTTACAAATTTTTGACTGCATTTTCAATTGCCAACTGAATTGAGTAATTGATTGAGCGGAACAGGTTCTGAGGGGAATTATTGTTTTTGATCAATTAAATATAATCC
>CAYSCE010000221.1:0-5510 GCA_964429475.1 uncultured Bacteroidaceae bacterium
CATTAATACCGACATCATGTTGGTCTCCGAAAAGCGCGCAGTTACTGGTTTTTCTTTATCCTGTGTGTTTTTGACATACGTTTTTCCTGGCTCGAAAAATTTCAGATCCGGTGCACTACGATTTATATTGTAAGCCACCGATTGCAACATGCCCGGCAACATACTGAAACGCATCACATTCAACTCGCGGCTGAGTCCATTTTGAATCGTTACAATGGATTCGACCGGAAACACACCGGCTTTTTCGTACCACATCATGCTGTTGAGCGAGTTGCACATGATTTCGCTGAATCCGTTCGAAGCATAATAATCTGATATTTTTTGTATCAGCCCATGCAAGGTAATGCCAGTGTTTTTCGGATAAATGGTATTCGATTTTTCCGGCATAGGGATATTGTTGTATCCGTAAATGCGGAATACTTCTTCGTACACATCCACCGGTCTGGTAACATCGGTGCGGTTCAGCGGCACTTCAACAATAATTTCTTCTGCATTTTGCTGCACTATTACAAAGTCCAGATCTTTCAGAATACCGATTGTTGTATCAGCCGGAATTGGTGAACCTGCAAACACATTCATAGCAGCAATGTTCAATGCAACAACAGGCTTGTCAACTTTCACCGGATAAAAATCCGAAATATCAGAACTGATGCTACATCTCGTAAGTTCTTTTATTAATAAAGCTGCACGCTTAATGGCATAAATGGTCAATTCAGCATCGGTACCGCGTTCGAAACGGAACGAAGCATCGGTGTGCATACCGTGATGCTTGGCTGTTTTACGGACCGAAACAGGATTGAAACAGGCACTTTCAAGAAAAACAGTTTTTGTTTCCATGCTGACACCGCTGTGCTCGCCACCGAATACGCCCGCAATACACATTCCTTTTGCTGCATCGCAGATCATCAGATCACGCGAAGTAAGTTTGCGTTCTACGCCATCCAGTGTCGTAAACGGCATTCCATCGGGTAAACATTGCACCACCACTTTACCGCCGCTGATTCTGTCATAATCAAATGCATGAAGCGGCTGTCCAAGCTCCAGCATTACATACTGTGTAACGTCCACCACCACATTAATCGGACGAAGTCCTGCAGCCTCAAGACGTTTTTTCAACCAGTCTGGACTTTCGGTCACCTGCACATTGGTCAATGTCAGTCCGCTATATCGTATACAGGCTTCCGGATTTTTTACTTCAACCGGAGTGACTAAATCATGATTGTCTGCTTTGAATGCATCCACCGAAGGCAGCTGCAATTGAGCGGTGTTTTCACCACAACGATGATGCAGTGCGGCCGCCAGATCGCGTGCAACACCGGTATGACACATGGCATCGCTTCGGTTTGGTGTTAAGCCGATTTCAAAAACATAATCCGATGAAAGATTAAAAAGTGTTGCAGCAGCCATGCCGGTTTCCGTTGACGGATTCAGCACCATGATGCCTGCATGTGAGGTGCCAAGCCCGAGTTCATCTTCGGCACAGATCATTCCGTTGCTTTCAATGCCGCGCATTTTCGCTTTCTTGATCGTCAACGAGGTGCCATCCGATTTATATAAAGTGGCTCCTGGTAAGGCCACCAGAACTTTCTGCCCGGCAGCAACATTCGGAGCGCCGCATACAATCTGCAGTTGCTCGGTTCCAACATCCACTTTGGTCAACGAAAGATGCTCGGTGCCTTCTACATGAGCACATTCTAAAACATGACCCACCACAATTCCCTGTAGTCCGCCTTTCACCTGTTCGTGTTCTTCAAGCCCTTCCACTTCAAGTCCGTTGTCGGTCAGGATTTTCGAAATGGTTTCTGCGGGCAGTTCGGTGTTCAGATATTGCTTCAGCCAGTTATATGAAATCTTCATCGTGAAAAATTTTCAGCAAAGATACTGAATTCCGGCTTTTTTATTTCATCATTTCTGACCCACCTGCTCCAATCATTCCGGAGTCCAGCGAAAAAGCCGCTGTGATAAACATACAGGACATAGAATAGTTTGCCATTCAAAACCATTGTATCGGGAAAAATTGTACATTTACCTGACTTTATAAATATGACAAGATATCTGATCTTTTTATGGATTTCATTATTGCTTCCATGCTGGCTTACGGCTCAGGAAAGCCTCATCAGTTCACGCAATGGCGAAGTACTGCCGGTTCACGGAACCATACGTGTGCTGTTGGTTTTTATCGAAGTGGAATATCCGGATGGAAAGGATAAATTTGCATCGGAGGCCGGCATCTTCTGGAAACCCGGCACCTATCCAACCTGGGCCGGAGATCTGTTCGACCCGCTGGCAACCGGCAATCCGAAAGGACAAGTAACAAGGTATTTCTACGAAAGTTCATTTGGCGACTATCTTGTTTTAGGCGATATACTGCTGAATCCCGATAATCCCGGAGCTCCTTTCCTCGTAAAATCGAATGGCGAATTAATGGTGAACACCTTACTAAACGATGTGATAAAAAAGGGCTTCATTACAAGCAATGCACTTCCCGCCGACAGTTTCGACCTGTGGAAAAAATCAACCGCCGGCGCTTTTAAAGTCCGAAGCGCACAAGGCGATGTCCGTTACTTTGACCACATTATGTTTATTGCACGCAATGGCACTTATCCCGGCAATCTTGCAGGATTTGCTTCGGCCGGAAATCTGTCGGCAAAAGGTGATTTCAAAACCGATACGTACAGCGTTTTTTCTTCCCGAAATGCAAATCCACTCAATATTTTGCTGCACGAATTCAATCACCTTTTATTTGGTGGAAACAATGTGCATTGCTGCGGTGGAAACCACGCATCAAGCGGCCCGCAGATGTTTCTGTCGTTTCAGGGCGGCTGGGGAATGATGGGCGCTGCCAATAAATCGCTCATGACCTGCAATGCGTACGACCGTTACAAACTGGGCTGGAAAAGACCGGAAAAACATTTTTTCATTTCAGCCATGGATACCAATGGCCATGAAATAGAAACCGACTTTGATTTCAGTGATGGAAAATGCCTCGACACCATGCTCGTAATCCGCGATTTCGTTACCTATGGCGATGCAGTCCGGATCAGACTTCCGGGGATTCCCGAAAATGAATATCAGCAGTATTTATGGATCGAAAATCATCGTACAAAAAGTTTCAATCAAAGCTCATTTGATGTATTCCAGTATGAACATGAATCATGTGTCGACAAGGCTGTGCCTGGCTTGTACATGTTCACTCAGGTTGGTCACAACGAAATTGAAGGAAAAGAAGCTTTCGGCGGTTATGCCGATTTCATCAGGCCGCTTCCGGCAAGTGGGATGTACGATTTTGTCTGGGGCGATACCCTGGTACGAAACAACTGGTGTGTCGGACATGGACTTTTTTATCCGTTTCAGCGCCTCGAAAAATTCCGGAATCCTTTATCTGGAAATGCCGTAAGCGAAATGGCCGCATATGACGACAACGGCGATAATCATCTTGCAGAAAAAGAAAAACGCGATCCGGCTATTGAGCTTGTCAACGGCGAATACCGCAACAATTTGCCCTACCTTGGCGAATCCGGTTTTGCTTTTCAGAAAAACGGAAACAATAAAATCGGGGTCGGAACCAACCCGTCCAGCGCCAATTCTTTGACATTGCTTAACGACAACCGTGCAATCAATAAATATTTACCTCCGGATAACCGCGTCATTTATCTGAATTCGGTCAGTGTCGAAATTGTACGCGAAGATTTTCCAACAAAAGGAGATGTGTTGATAAGAGTGCAAAACGGAGATAACACCATTACTGAAAACGTGCGCTGGTGCGCCCCACAGATTGTATTAGGACCGATTGCCTCTACCAGTGAATATAGTCTGATCCTCGATGCGCGCCGCAAAATCACTTTGGATGCCGGTCGCACTCCCACGCGTATCGATTCGGTCATCACAATTAAAGGCGAAAATTTCCTGACCGATTATACGCATTTCACGTTGCTGCCCGGATCAAAAATGCTGCTTCGTGCTGGTGCAAAACTGGAATTGAAAAACGGTTCAACACTACATATTTCAAAAGGAGCAACCATTGTACTTGAAAAAGGCGCAGAAATAGACGTGAGCAAAGACTCACATCTGATCAACGATGGCGAAATAATCAAACAGTAACATTATTGCAGAGCTGATTCCAGCGCACTCAGCGTCATTGGCTTGGCGGCAATTTTCCCGTCCTTGTCAATGACAAAAAAAGTTGGTGTTCCCGACACGCACCAGCGTATGGCATTGGGCCCGTCGTAACCTTGCAGATCGCTGATCGATGGTTCAGGCAGCTCTTCCTGCAACAGGCCGCCAATCCATTTATTTTCATCCTGATCGATTGAAAACGATAAAAAGACAATCTCTGGCCGCTCCTTTAGTAACTTCAAAACTGCAGGGATAGCTTCACGACAATGAAAACAACTGGACTCCCAAAACATGACAACTACAGTTTTGCCTCTGAAATCACCAAGTGAAACAGTATTGCCATTTCTGTCCAGTGCTGATAATTCGGGCGCCGGACTGCCTTTCTTCAGATTTTTAATCGATAACGCCATGCGTTCATGCTCATCCGGGATGCCGCCTTCGCAGGAAGAAAACTTCAGGTACGTTTCATAAATATGCAGAAAAACCTCCTCGTATCCGGCAGCTTCAAAAGTGTTGAGCAATAAGTCAATTACATAGTTGTATTGTGCGTTGTCAAACGAAAAGGTACTAATGATAAAGTCGCAGCTTCTGATGTAATCTTCTACGGTCTTCTTGTCCGAAAAATTCCGCAGATAAAAGCTGCACGCATCATACAACAGACGGGTGTTCACCAGACTACTGTCGTGCTTATCAATGCTGTCAAAATAATGTCTTTTCAGAAAAGCATATTCGTCGGTATAACCGTGTTCGGGATTCTTTTCAGAAAACTCTTTGAAGTCAGGTGGCAGGCCGTTTTTATACATTTTGACCGAAAACAGACCCGGCTTTGCATTGTACAATGAATCAACCATTTGCTCAAGCTCTGCGACCTTTTCATGCAGCTGAAACCGGATTTGCTGCAATTCGCCATTCATTTTTTTTGAATAAAAATAATCACCAAGGGCTGTCAGACTATCAACCTGTTGCTCTATGCCCCGCAGAAAATAATACGCTTTATTCTCTTCCGAGTTGATCACATGAACCGCAAAATCATCTTCCAGATTGTCTGCCGTAAATTCAATAAGACTTTCGCCATGGATAATCAGGCTGAGAAAATATTCATCTTCCCATTGTATGTGATATTCACCGGTATGCGGTATGGTATCATAGCTAAACTGAAATTTACCGTCTTTGCTGTACACACTGTCCACCATATCCCAGGTTGAGCCCTTGACTGCGAGCAGGTAAATCTGAGCCGGCCGTTTGAAATGGCGGATATCGCCTTTTAGTACAAAGTTGCTTTGGGCTTGCATCGACAGTGCAAATGCAATAACAAGAAAAACTACAGCAGTGGTTTTGCGAAGCATAATCGCTTATTTAACGATTCAAAGGTAACCAAAATTTGCGCCCGGTTT
>CAYSCE010000222.1:0-5495 GCA_964429475.1 uncultured Bacteroidaceae bacterium
AATCTGTTGGGAGTCCAGGATCGTGAACCCTGGTACCAACCTGACCCTTATGGCATGCTCTTTATCCCAATGGGGAGCTATGTGATGGGCCAGAATGATCAGGACGTTCCGTATAACCAGATTCAGACCGCCAAAACGGTGTCTGTTCAGGCTTTTTATATGGACGAAACCGAAATTACCAACAATGAGTATCGCCAGTTTGTTTACTGGGTACGTGATTCAATCGCCCGTCAGAGATTATCTGAAACCATGGAGCAATTTCAGATTACCCAGAATGCTTATGGCGAAGATTTGACGGAACCGTATCTGAACTGGGAAGAAAAAATTGAATGGGACGAGCCTGAATTTCGTGAAGTGCTGATCGAAGCATTGTACCTCCCGGAACACCAGCGTTTTATGCGCAGGGAAGAAATCGACACCCGTAAACTGAACTACAGATATTACTGGGTTGATTACAAAGCTGCAGCTAAAAAGTACATGAAGAACCCCATCACCGATGCTCAGGAAAATGAGAAGGAAGATGTGGCTTCATTAAGAAACCGTCCATGGGGTTATGACAAAGGTCCGTATGAACTCAACGGATATACCGACCGTCGTGCTTTCCTGAAGACCGATCTTATCAATGTCTATCCCGATACGCTGTGCTGGGTATTCGACTTCACCTATTCATTCAATGAACCGATGACGCAGAATTATTTCTGGCATCCGGCTTATGACCATTATCCTGTTGTGGGTGTCAACTGGAAGCAGGCCAAAGCCTTCTCTAACTGGAGAACAATGTATATGAATGCATACCTGACCCGTATCGGTCAGTCAATTGTCAACGATTTCCGTCTCCCGACCGAAAGTGAATGGGAATGGGCAGCCCGTGGCGGCCTTGATCTCAGTCCGTTCCCATGGGGCGGTCCGTATATCCGCAACTCAAACGGTTGCTTCCTTGGAAACTACAAGCCACTCCGCGGCAACTACCCGGACGATGGTGGATTCCATACACTGATTGTTGGTCACTATGCTCCAAACGATTACGGTCTCTATGATATGGCCGGTAACGTAGCCGAATGGTCGAACAACGCTTTTGATGAATCAGCTTATCAGTTTGCACATGACCTGAACATGGACTATCAATACGATGCAAAAGACACCGATGCCGAAGTACTGAAGAGAAAAGTGATCCGTGGCGGATCATGGAAAGACATCGGATTCTTTATGCAGGTCAGCAGCCGCTGGTATGAGTATCAGGATTCAGGAAAATCCTATGTCGGATTCAGAAATGTTCAGACTTATTTGGGCCGTATGAAGGGTGATGGTCCTAACTCGTCGAACGTTTACAGATAAAAAGGGTCAAAAACACAACAAGTCAAATTTTTTAAAAAAAAGGTTATGGGTATTAAACAAATTGTTGAAAGTAAAGGGTACAAAAACTTCATGTCTAAGCTGTATGGCTGGGGCGCTTCGTTGGTAATCCTTGGTGCTTTGTTTAAAATTATGCACTATCCTGGTGCAGGTATTATGCTTCTTATCGGTATGGGTACTGAAGCACTCATTTTCTTCGCATCTGCATTTGAACCGCTTCATGTTGAACCAGACTGGAGTCTTGTATATCCCGAATTGTGGGGCATTTATCACCCTGAAGAAGCTGAAAAAGAAGGATGGGAAGCAACAGGAACAACCACCACAAAAGCCGCTCCCGGAAAAACAGTTACCCAGGCACTGGATAACATGCTTGAAGATGCTAAAATCGGACCTGAACTTATTGCAAGCCTCGGTGAAGGCATGAGAAATCTGAGCGAGAACGCCAATAAATTATCAGGTGTTGCTGATGCCGCTGCTGCTACCGATGGTTTTGTGACCAATCTGGGTGCAGCTGCCAATAGCGTATCTGGTCTGAAAGACGTTTATGAAAAAACAGCCAGCTCACTGAATAAAACAGTTGGAGTTAACGACGAATTCGTTGAATCAGTAAAAATGGCTGCTACACATGCCAATGATACTGCCGGCTCATTCAAAGCTGTTGCTGCTGCCATTAACAACGACGTTAACGCTACCGAAGAATATGTAACCAGTATTAAAGGTGCAACCAACGCCGCTCATGCTCTTGCACAGAAATATACCCAAAGCGCAGAATCTCTTACCAAATCGGCCGAAGCTATTGATTTCAGCGCCGTTGACGGAAAATCATACGGTGATCAGATTCAGCGTATCACCAAAAACCTCTCGGCTCTCAATGCAGTATATGAACTTCAGCTGCAGGGTGCTCAGTCTCAGGTTGAAAAAGCAACAGCAATGGAAAATAGCCTGGGTCAGTTTGTCGAAAACGTGAACCATACTATGACAGCTCTGAATGCCTATAAAGATCAGGCAAATGTTCTGTCGAAAAACCTTGCTGCCCTTAACACGGTTTATGGCAATATGTTGACTGCAATGAATGTCAACTTAAACAAATAATATAAGGTATATTGTCTAAAAACTAAAAGAAAGGGTAAATATGGGATCAAAGAATTGTCCGGAAACACCGCGTCAGAAGATGATTTCGATGATGTACCTGGTGTTGACCGCTATGCTTGCCCTCAACGTATCTAAAGATATTTTGCAGGCATTCACAGTGGTGAACGATAGTATTGTTGCCACAAATAATATATTTGAAGGAAAAGCAAATTTCTACTATGACCAGTTTGAAAAAGCGAAATTGTTGCAACCTGAAAAGGTGAAGGAAAACTACAATAAGGCTCAGACAGTTAAAAAAGAAGCCAATGCACTCCGTGCATATATCAACACAATTAAATACGAAATAGTTGCTGCTGTTGAAGGAATTTCGACTGATGAAGTACAAGCTATGGAAAAAGATAAAACCAAAAGCTTTCTTGCTCAGGTAAACGGAAAAGACAACGTTGACATTCCTCACAACTACTTCTTTGGCGATTCTGAAGATGGTTCAAGTAACTGTAAAGTAGCTGAACTGAAACAGAAAATCGTTGATTTCAAGAAAAAAATGTCTGATGTTCTTGGACCGAAGCTTATGTCTGGTGTTGCATTGGGTCTCGATGTTGAAAAAGAGTATCCGAACCTTGAAGGTGATGGTACCAACAACTGGCAGATTACCAACTTCGCTCATACCATTCTGGCTGCCGACGTGACTATGCTGAATAAGCTTATTCTGGAAGTCAGTAACGCCGAATCAGGCGTTGTACAGAAACTGTATGAATCAATTGGTGCTGAAGGTTTCTCGTTCGACAAGGTTGAAGCTAAAGTTATTGCCAAATCAAACTATATTTTGACTGGTGATAAATACGAGGCTGAAATCTTTGTTGCTGCCTACGACTCAAAACAGCAACCAAAAATTTATGTAGGCTCAGGTGTTGACTCAGTTAATTTAACCGTAATTGGTGCTGCTGAAACTATTGAAGGTGAAAATGGTGTTGGTAAATACGAAAAAGGTGCCGGCTCATTGGGTGAACAGAAATATGGTGGTATTGTTGAGGTTATTTCACGCAGTGGCGTAACCAGTAAATATCCGTTCAGTGCTTCGTATTTCGTTGCTCAGCCTTCGGCTACGGTTTCTGCCGATAAAATGAATGTGTTCTACATTGGCGTTGAAAACCCGGTAACCATTTCTGTTCCCGGTGTACCCAACGATCAGGTCAGAGCAAGCATTTCCAACGGTTCACTCAGTCCGACAGGTAATGGTCATTACGTTGTAAAAGTAACCGGTGGTTCTGAAGCAAACATTACTGTTACTGCTCAGACTAGTAGTGGTTCAAAAGGTATGGGCCAAACAAAATTCCGTGTAAAACCGTTGCCGACTCCAATTCCTAAACTGGCCGGAAAAATCAGTGGCAATTTCACCAAAGCTGAAATACTTGCTCAACCAAATATTTTGGCCGTAATGGAAAACTTTGATTTTGACATCCGATATAATGTCATATCTTACACATTCACTTATCGAACTCCTGCCGGTGACCTTTTGGATATTCCTGGAAACGGTATGGTGCTGAATGCTCAGATGCAGGATAAGATCAGAGCTTCAAAACGCGGAGACCGGTTTATGATCAATGACATCAAGGCTTCGGGCCCCGGGGGCACCAAGGCTCTTGGATCTCTGAATATCAAAATTACTCAATAAAAGCTTGAATTATGAAAGCGCTGATTCTCTCAATGGTATTAATGCTGGGTCTTTCCCTGGCCTCTTTTGGTCAGGATGTGCTCCTGCCACCCGATTACAGCTATGATAAGGATTACTATCCGGATCGTGTAGCTGTTCCGTATCCTCCCATTCGTAAAGCGGATGTGTTCTGGCAGACACGTATCTGGCGTGTGATTGACCTTCGCGAGAAAATCAATCACCCTTTGTATTATCCTACAGCACCAACAAATGGACGTATCAGCCTCATGAGTGTTTTGCTGAAAGGTGTCTATGAAGGTACGATTACAGCCTACAATGCCGATAATGATGAATTCAAATCACCGCTTACCATTGAAGAGGTAAAGGCAAAGCTGGTTAAGATTGATACTGTTCCGCGTTTTGATCCATATACAGGCGAACAGCTGCCGGATACAGTCATGAAAACCGAAATTGATCCTTCCATGGTTACTATGTTCCGTATTAAAGAAGATGTCATTTTCGATCGTCAGCGTTCGGTGCTTGAATACCGTATTCTGGGCATGTGCCCGGTGCGCGATCAGTATGATGCTAATGGCGAATGGGAAGGTTATCGTGCCGATTTCTGGATTTATTTCCCGCAGGCTCGTAATTTACTCGTGAAATATGAAGTATTTAACCGGTTCAACGATGGACAGCGTCTGACATATGATGACTGGTTTTTCAAACGACTGTTCTCAAGTTATGTTATCAAGGAGTCCAATGTGTACGACCGTTACATCGTTAACTACGAATCGGGGCTTGGAGCTTTGCTTGAAAGCGAGCGCATTGAAAATCACACATTCGAATTCGAACACGACCTTTGGGAATACTAGAATTTAAGCGCTATAAAAAAAGCTGTTTCCAATTTCGGAAACAGCTTTTTTTTTGCACCGGTACTTTATTATACAATTCCCCAGGTCTCCCGGTCGAGGCTGCGGTATTGAATGGCTTCGGCCAGATGTGCCGGCTGAATGTTTTCGGATTGATCAAGATCGGCAATGGTACGGGCAACCTTCAGAATGCGGTCATAGGCGCGGGCTGACAGATTCAGCTTTTCCATGGCCGTTTTAAGTAATTGCTCCCCGCTGCTGTCGAGCTTGCAGTGTTTTTTCATCAAAGCCGGCGTCAGATGCGCATTACAATAGGTGGTTTTATGCCCCTTATACCGTTCTTTCTGAATTTCCCGTGCCTTGACAACGCGCTCGCGAATGGTGGCCGAAGATTCATATTTGACCTGTGAACTTAAACTGCTGAAAGGAACCGGTGTTACTTCAATATGAATATCAATTCGGTCGAGCAGCGGGCCCGAAATCCGGCTCAGATAACGTCTGATTAGTCCCGGTGCGCAGGTACACTC
>CAYSCE010000223.1:0-5489 GCA_964429475.1 uncultured Bacteroidaceae bacterium
AACAACTGGGTTGCTTATCGGTAAAAATCTTATTAAGTCAGTTGTTTTTGAGAAATAAAAAGATGGTGGTGTGCAAAGTGGGTGAAACAAGCTACATTCCAGTGAAATATCGTGTTGAAAAAGATAAAACTGGAATAAAGGTTATTAATGCTAAAAATCCTTTTGTCATTTTTGAAGGTATCAGAGAGTTTAGACGATATGTCAGGATAACAGGACATAATGATTAGCTTAATTGTTTTGATTGGCTTTTCCCTGTCTGTATTCTCTTATAGTGTTTGTGCACGCGCCCTGTGCGTTGAGCATGTCGAGCCGCTGCGGATTCTTATTATGCAGTTTTTGTTTTCACAGGTGCTTTGCGTTCTTATACCTGAGGTCGCTTTGCGACCATAGGTTATTGATATTGGACTACATTCGTAGTCCCTTCAAAGGATTTTTTCATTTTTGGCGAATAAACGTTTTAGACTCTCTCTATACAATTTCCCATATCAACGTCACTCATATTACTCACCAAGTTGAACAACCTGTCACAGCTTGCCATGTTCCACGTGGTTTTACGTGATTCCCACATACGCCGACCTGTCACGTTTTACGTGAAGGCGTCACATCGGCGTAGCCGCACATTTCCACATCATTTGATCAGCACATCAGTATATTCGCACATTAGCATATTCTGACGTCGTTTGTATTCACACATCGGCGGAGCATCACATCTGCGAACCTGTCACGTTTCACGTGAGCAGCACATTTCCACATCATCAAATCATCACATTAGCCCATCATCACATTAGCCCATCATCACATTAGCAAATCAGCATATTATTCTTACATTTGTGCAATATATTCGTATGTGCGGAATCTGTGGCATTATTGAAAAAAATCGCGACAACACAGCGCTGATGACCGAAATGCTCTCCATTATTGAGCATCGCGGACCCGACTCGTATTCTGTTTTTTCGCATGGCGATTTTTGTCTCGGTCACCGACGATTGTCCATCATTGACCTGAGTACCGGAAATCAGCCCATTTTCAACGAAGACAAAACGGTTTGTGTGGTCTTTAATGGCGAAATATATAATTACAAAGAACATAAAGAATCATTGCAGGCCAAAGGCCATCAGTTTTATACCACCAGCGACACCGAAATACTGGTGCATCTGTACGAAGAATACGGCACTGAATTTTTTTCGCTGCTGAACGGCATTTTTGCTTTTGCATTGCTCGACATGAGTCGCAACAGACTGATGCTGGTGCGCGACCACTTTGGTGTAAAGCCGCTCCATTACTATCAAAAAGATGGTGCACTCATTTTTGGCTCCGAACAAAAAAGCATTTTACTGCATCCGCTGGTAGAACGAAAAATAAATTACAATGCGCTGCATTCCACACTGAATCTGCGATACACGCAGATGAACGAAACGCTGTTCGATGGAATTAAACGTTTGCCGCCGGCCCATTATCTGGTGTACGAAAACGGAAATGTGGTTGTAAGACGCTACTGGAGCCTGACTCCGGAGCCCGATCATCTGATGAACGAAGCCGATGCGATGGAGAAAATGCACTTCTATCTGAAGCAGGCCATCGACCGTCAGCTGATGAGCGATGTTCCGCTCGGCGTCTATCTTTCAGGCGGCATGGATTCTTCCACCATCGTGCAGAAAATGCATGAACTGGGTGTTCCGGAAATCAATACGTTTACCATGGGCTTTAACGAGCCGACCGATGAATTTCCGGATGCCGACATGATTGCAAAACATTTCGGCACCAACCATCATACGCTGAGTCTGAGCATGAATCCCATGCAGCAGTTTCCGCAGGTGATCTGGCATGCCGAAGAACCGAAAATCAATCTGCTGCAAGGGTTCAATATGTCTGCTTTTGTGCGTAAGGATATTACCGTGGTGCTGAGCGGACTTGGCGGCGATGAGTTGTTTGCCGGTTACGATATTCACAAATTTATTTATCCCACCAACTGGTATCATCGTAATACACCGCGCTGGATGCAGTCGTTGCTGAATCTGAAATCTTCGCTGTTGTTCAGTATACAGAATGCCTCCCGCACCATGAGTATGGATGAGTACCGGCGCGGTCTTCAGATGTATCTGTCCATTGGCAATATTGAAAAATTTTATCTCATTCTGCGCAACGTGTGGGATTACGACAATGGCTTCTACAAAAATGTTTATCACGCTTCGATGCGCGAAAAAATGAAGCGCGAAATTCCGAAAGTAAAACAGGAATTCGATGCATTTTTTGCAGCATCATCAAATATGAAAGCGCTCGATCAGGTCTTGTATACCGAGTTTCAGACAAAGATGGTGAATGATTATCTGCTTACGGAAGATCGCATGTCGATGGCCAATTCCATCGAACAGCGGGTTCCGTTTTTGGATCTCGACCTGGTGAAATTCGGCTTCTCCATTCCGATGCATCTGAAGATTCAGAACAATCAGACGAAGTATCTGTTCCGCAAAGCCATGGCACAGAAACTGCCACAATCGATTGTTGACAAAAAGAAATGGGGCTTTACAGTGAATCCGTATTTGCAATTCAAGAAGGACCTGAAAACCACTGCAGAAGCCATTCTTACAAAAGAATTTGTCGAGCAGCAAGGCATTTTTAATTACGATTATATCAGGCGGATTCTGAATCATGCGCCTGCAAAAAAAATGCGCTGGCATTACAATTTCATCTGGATGCTGACCGGGCTTGCCATCTGGCAGAAGATGTATATTGACTCCGATAAATTCAAATCGCGCTCGTTCGATATTAATGATTATCTGTCCTGATACCTATGAAATATTCCATCATCGTTGCCACCTACAACCGGCTCGAAGAGCTGAAAGAGCTGTTTGCATCTGTCGAAAAACTCAGCTTCGATCCTGCAGAATTTGAATTTGTTATTTCGGATGATGGCTCAACAGATGGAACGGCCGGTTATATCAAATCGCTGATGCAGACTGTGCCGTACAGTATTCAGTATTTGTTTCAGCAGAACAAAGGCCCGGGTGCAGCCCGCAATGCGGCTATGGAAAAAGCACTCGGCGATTATTTTATTTTCATCGATTCCGATGTAATGCTGCCTGCAGAGTGGCTTTCGCTGATTGACGAACATTTGCAGAAAAATCCGCTGGATGCTTTTGGTGGCCCCGACACCTGCCACGAAAGTTTTTCTCCGTTGCTGAAAGCAATTAATTATTCAATGACTTCGTTTATCGGAACCGGTGGTACACGCGGAAGCAAAAAGTCGGTTCAGAAAAAGTTTTATCCGCGCAGTTTCAACATGGGTATCTCGCGCAAAGTGTACGAAACAGTTGGTGGAATGGGCTCGCTGCGCCATGGACAGGACATGGAGTTTTCGGCGCGGATTTACGAACATGGATTTAAAGTCGGTTTGATTGCCGATGCCTTTGTATATCACAAACGCCGCACAAGTCTGAAACGATTTTACAAACAGATTTTCAACTGGGGTGTTGCGCGCATCAATCTGGGACGCATGTTCAGCAGTATGCTGAAACCCATTCACCTGATTCCGGCGGCCATAGTTGCAGCATTTGTGGTATTGATTGCTGCTACACCGTTGTTTTATTTTGTATTCAGCAATTTGTTTTCTATCATTGTATATCTCTGGATTGCAGCTGCCGCCTGCCTTTTCATGCTGGCAGCCATTGCTTTTCTGCAATCGTTCGGGCAATATCGCAGCTTAAAAATCAGCCGTCTTTCCATTATAACTTTATACATTCAGATTTTCGCATACGGATTTGGTCTGTGGAAAGGAATGTTTCAGGTACTGGGCGGAAAAAAAGTCGCACAAGGCTATACAAAGAATTATTACAAGTGATTTTTCACTGATTGTCATTTAAATTTCAGTTCATGTTTTGAGCACCAGACTGGCCACGTCTGGTGTCATCCTGAACTCGTTTCAGGATCTCCCAGACGTGGCTCTGCATCCACATTCCAAAGGCAGGCCCCACGCGGTGTTGCTGAACTGTGTGTTTTTTGTCGTTAATATTTCGGCGCATCGCAATAAAAACCTATACCTTTGCATTGTCAAACAAGCCAATTATTTGACGTGACTGAAAAAAGTGTCTGGTGATGAAAAAAATTAAGGTGGGGATAAACGGATACGGGCGGATCGGGAAAATGGTTTTCCGTATTCTGTTGAATCATCCCGAAATTGAAATAGCCGGGATCAATGATCCCATGCCCGAAAACTCGTTGTTGTATCTGATGAAATACGATACCGTTTTCGGAATATTGAATGAAACCATTGCTGCCGGAGAAAATTCGGTGATTGTTGGCGGACACGAAATTCCTGTCAGCCGCGTCACTTCGGCTGCCGAAATTCCCTGGAAAAAGTGGGGCGTCGATATTGTGATTGATTCGAGCGGCCACAACAAAGACCGTGAATCGTTGCAGCAGCACATTGATGCCGGTGCAAAAAAAGTGATTCTGACTTGTCCTGCGGTTACACCGGTTGATAAAACAATCATCATCGGCGTAAATGAAAACACATTGACAGAATCGGATGTCATAGTGTCGAATGCTTCATGTACAGCCAATTGCGTAGCACCCTTGCTGAAAATTATTCATGACAATTTTGGTATTGAAACGGCTTTTTTAAACACGGTTCATCCGTACACCAACAATCAGCAATTGATCGATTCGCCGCACAAAGACCTGCGCCGTGGCCGCAATGCCGGTGTCAATATTATCCCGACTTCATCAACTGCCATTAAATGTGTACTTGAAGTCATGCCGGAACTGGGCGATCGTTTTCACGGAATTGCCACCCGTGTGCCGGTTCCCGATGGAGCACTTACTGAACTGGTGATTCGTCTGAGCAAATGTGTTACCATCACCGAGCTGAATCTGGCGGTTAAACACAGTTGTAACACCAGCATGAAAAACATAGTCAGCTATTGCGAAGATCCTGTTGTATCGAGCGATATTATTGGAAATACCAGCTCATGTGTTTTTGATTCGCTGGCAACCAAAGTGCTCAATGGCGATACAGTTCAGTTGCTGTCGTGGTACGACAATGAGTACGGTTATTCAAACCGCGTGGTGGATCTGATAGCTTTAATGTCTTCCAATATTTCTGCATAATGTATATTTTGTTTTCATATAAAACATGTTGTAAAAATCTTCAATTCAGGTAAGAATGAATAAGCAGTTTTATTCCAAAGCGCTCGAAGTCAATCTCAATCAAACAAAACAGGAATCTGTTGAATTGCCTGAAGATCATAAGTGGCTTCTGTCGTTGAGTGATAAACACTGGGGAATACAAAAACACACTACTGATTTTTTCAACGAATATCATCACCGTTATCCGAATTATGCGTATTTAAGCCGTGAGCTGCATAAAATTGCCTTGGGTGATTTTTGGTTGTATGCCGAAAACGATGATGCAGAGCGGGCTTTGACAGTCATAAGCCAGGTTGTTTCTTCCTTGATTTTCAAGCAGATTCCAGTTGATATTTTGGAGCAAT
>CAYSCE010000224.1:0-5481 GCA_964429475.1 uncultured Bacteroidaceae bacterium
GCTATTGGCTAATGGTTGGTAACTACCGACCCCCATAAAGGACTTTCACCTTCAAAGTGATATGTATGCACGGCGCACATAAAAAACCCGGAAGAATCCGGGCTTTAAAAGAATATTGAGTTGTTTACTTCAGTTTTTCGAACACTTCGGGTAAACGTTTAATCAGAGCAAGTTCCTTCATTTTATCAACGGCATCGCGTACCGGGCTTCCAAAATAGGTTTTACCACCTTCGATGGTTTTTGCAACACCTGACTGACCAAGAACCACAGCGCCTTTGCCAATCACCAGGTCTTTCTGTACACCCACCTGACCCCAAAGAATCACATCGTCTTCGAGTTTTACCACACCGGCAATACCCACCTGAGATGAGATGAGACAGTTGCGGCCGATAATGGTATCGTGACCCACCTGAATATGATTATCAAGTTTACTTCCCCAGCCAATGGTGGTGTCGCCCGACACGCCACGGTCAACGGTGCAGCAGGAGCCTATTTCCACATTATCTTCAATCACTACGCGGCCACAACCTTCAAGTTTGTCGTAAAAATCGGGGCGGCGTTTAAAGTAAAAAGCTTCGCCACCAATAACGGTTCCGCTGTTAATGATAACGTTATCGCCGATGACGGTATCAGCATGAATAGTGGCATTGGCCATAATTATGCAGTTGCGGCCAATTTTCACATTGTGACCAACAAATACAAGCGGTTCAATGATGGTGCCTTCGCCAATTTCGGCACTGGGGCTTATGGAAGACTGCGACGGAATAAACGGTTTGAAATGTTTGGCCAGTTTTACATAATCGCGGAACGGATCGTCGGAAATAATCAGCGCTTTGCCTGCAGGAACATCAACATCTTTGTTAATGATCACCGTTGTTGCGGCCGATTCCAGTGCTTTTGTATAATACTTCGGGTGGTCCACAAAGGTCAGATCGCCGATCTCGACACTATGAATTTCGTTTAATCCTGTGACGGCAAAATCGGGAGAGCCTTTCATCTGCACGGTATTCGCGCCGATAATGTCCACCAACTGTTTAAGCGTATAGTTTTTAGAGAATTTCATGTAGCAGGATTAAAGGATTATTCTTTTACCCGTTCGGAATATTCACCGGTACGGGTATCAACTTTAATTTTATCACCTGTATTCACAAAAAGCGGAATACCAACGCTGGCACCTGTTTCGACGGTTGCAGGCTTCAGCGTATTGGTTGCGGTATCGCCCTTAACGCCGGGCTCGCTGTAGGTAACTTCGAGCACCACAAAAGGAGGTAATTCGCAGGTGAGCGGGGTTTCGGTATCGGCATGAAAAACAACCTCAACTCCCTGGCCTTCTTTCAGAAACTGCGGAGCGTTGATCAGTTCTTCCTCAATGGACATCTGCTCGTAGGTTTCCTGATGCATGAAGAAGTAGGTTTTGTCATCCTTGTATAAATACTGATAGGGTCTGCGTTCAACCCGTTGAATTTCGATTTTTGTTCCGGAAGGAAAGGTGTTGGGAATTACCCTGCCGGTGGTTAAACTTTTTAGCCGGGTACGGACAAAAGCCGCTCCCTTGCCGGGTTTCACATGTTGAAATTCTATCACAACGTATAAATCGTTGTTGAAGGATATACACAATCCGTTTTTAATGTCTGCAGTCGTTGCCATTGTCCATTTTTTGCAGCTGCAAAATTACACATTTTGATCAATCACCAAACAAATCGTTTTATATTAACCTGATAATTCATGGTTTTCTTTATTGCAGCGATTTTTAACAATTTTTGATGTCTGACACGGATTTTCCTCAAAAAGACATTGAAAAAAATATACCAACAGCAAATAAAAAGAGGCTTTATCTACTGTTTTTAGTTTTTCATCTAATATATTAGAAACATCTTGATTTATGCATCTGAATTTCGTATATTTAGTGAATGTAATTTTTCAGAAAATTTAACGCATGAAAACATTTCTACAAAATCTTTCATTTAACTATTTACTTCCGGACATGACAGCTGTCATATGTTTCCGGGATATATTATTTAATGTAACAGGGTATAAACCGGATCGCGAGCCTGTTTTTATTTATAACAGGAATATTATCAGAAAGAAACGCCGCTTTTCCCACCAGGAGCGCACCAAATATTTGAGCCATGAAAGATTTTTATCAGTTAATCGGGTTACGGAGAGCACCGGACCAGTCTGCAAGACTGCTGTTCCGGCTGGTTGTTATTGCCTTGTTCGCAATTACACCGGTTGCAGTTAATGCCCAGTCGGGCTTATGCGACCCCACCACTCCGTTTTTTGTAGTCGATCTTACGGCCAGTCCATCCGGGACATGGATTTCGCCAGTGGTTGTTCGTAATTCCAATTGTTGTGGCACATCGAGCCCCGACCGCTGTCTTGAATTCGAAATCACGCTGAACCCGGGAACCATTGCAGTTAATTTCGACATTGCTTCAGGAGCTGTTCCTCCGGGAGCAATGTTCTATCAGATTAACTGCGGGCCAATGATTCCTGTTGGCACCACCATCTGTATTTCGGGCGCCGGGCCACACACCCTGACATTCTGTAAACCCGGAAACAATGCAAACACCTATGCCATTACGGCTATTCCGGAACCAAGCGTTGGACCTCCGGTGCTGGCCAGCAGCACCTGCCCGGCCAATATATGGGTCGAAGGACTTGTGCCGGGCACCATTTCATGGAATGATATTACTTATGGTGGTTTATACAATTCATATCTGAGCTGCACCGATTGTGCAACCCCGATTGTTACTCCAGCAGCCGGTCATCCGGCTTATGTTGATTATGTTGTTTGCGGTACTATTGCTGCTGGTAATTGTAATGGCTCTGATTACTTCTGCGATACCGTTCGTGTCACCATGTTCGATCCGCTCCAGGGAACTGTTAATCCCAACCCGGCTTTTTATTGCCCGTCTGATCCTGGTGTACAACTCACCGGAACACATACAGGCGGTTTTGGTACTGTAAATTACACATGGTTCAATTCAACATGGACTCAGGTTGGAACGGGAGCCGGATATTTTGCTACTTCGCCAGGTACCTATTATCTGGTACTGACCGATGACTTGAGCTCAAGTTGTCCGGCCGACACCATTCCGGTTGTCGTTTCCGTGTATAATCCGACTGTTGTCGTAAGTCCGGCTTATGCCGGTATTTGCGAAGGCAGCGCTGTAACACTTACAGCATCAGGAGCCTCAACCTATGTCTGGTCTCCGGCTACAGGATTAAGTACTACAACAGGACCGGTTGTTATTGCCGCTCCATCCACATCCACTACCTACACCGTTACCGGAACAGATATTCACGGATGTTCAGGCACCATGACCGTCATGGTTGACATTTTCCCGCTACCGAATATTGATGCCGGGCCCGATCAGGAAATCTGTTTTGGTCAATCGGCACAGCTACAGGGAAGTGGAGCTTTTTCATATGCCTGGTCACCTGCAGGAACATTAAGTAACCCAAACATAGCCAATCCAATTGCAACACCAACAGTTACAACCACCTATTATCTTACCGGCGCATCCATTGGCGGCAACTTAATATATAATGGTAACTTTGAGTTGGGCAATACCGGATTCACCACCGATTACAATTACAACCCCAATCTGTTCCCTGAAGGAAATTACTATATCACCAACAATCCCAACACACAACACCCGAATTTTGCAGCCTGCACCGATCATACACCGGCACCGGGAACACAGATGATGGTTGTTAACGGTGCTCCAAACGCCAACGAAGAAGTGTGGTGTATGAATGTTGCTGTCATCCCGGGAACTGATTACGCGTTTTCGACCTGGATTACCAGTGTTCACCCAACCAATCCTGCTGTACTTCAATTCTCCATTAACAGCGTATTGCTGGGATCTCCGTTTACTGCCACGGCTACTACCTGCAACTGGCAACAATTCTACGAAATCTGGAACAGTGGTGCCGCTACCAGCGCTCAAATCTGTATTGTCAATCAGAATGTCATCCGCAACGGAAATGACTTTGCTCTGGATGATATTTCATTTGCCCCGCTGTGCGAAAACATTGATTCGGTCACCGTTACCGTAAATCCAAATCCGGTAATTACTGTCAATGCAGCCACCATTTGTTCCGGCGAAAGCACCACCCTGACTGCATCTTCGGATATTGCAGGAACCACATTTGTGTGGTCGAATGGCGCTACAACACCTTCTATTACGGTGTCACCTCTTAGCACAACCACGTACAGTGTAACAGGAACTGCAAACGGATGTACGGGATCTGCCGTGACCACCGTAACAGTAAACCCAACTCCGGTTCTCACCATTACACCATCTGCAACCGAAATTTGCAACGGTGCTTCAGCCACACTGAACGTTACATCAACCGTTGCCGGAACCAGTTTTATCTGGTCAAACGGAGCTGTTACTTCCTCTATTACTGTCAGTCCAACATCAACCACTACTTATATTGTAACAGGAACTACCGCCAATGGCTGTACGGGAACTGCATCGGTTCAGATTGTTGTCAATCCTCTGCCCGTTATCACAGCTGCTGCTTCGGATGCCAACATCTGTGTGGGTGAAAGCTCGACACTGACCGCCACCAGCGACATTGCTGGAAGTACTTTTGCATGGAGCAACGGCGGAAACACTGCTTCCATCACGGTTTCACCGGTTACCACAACAACCTATAATGTCACTGTTACCAGTCCTGAAGGTTGTGTTACGACAGGTGCAGTTACTGTAACTGTATTCCCGAACCCTGTTCTGACAGTTACTGCAAGCGATAATGCCATCTGTTTTGGCGACCCGACAACCATAACAGTTTCTTCGAATTTGCCCGCCACCACTTATCTCTGGAGCACCGGAGCTACGACTGCTTCGATTACGGTTAATCCGGCAAGCACTACAACTTATATTGTAACAGGCACTGCAGCAAACGGCTGTACAGGTACTGCCAGCATTCAGATTGTGGTTAATCCGCTGCCGGTCATTACGGTGTCGGCTTCCGATCCTGAAATCTGTGTCGGCGAAAACAGCACACTGACGGCTACCAGCAATATTGCAGGCAGCTCCTATGCATGGAGTAATGGCGCCAACACTGCTACAACAACTGTTTCGCCTGTTGTTACAACAACATACAATGTTACTGTTACCAGTCCTGAAGGTTGTGTTACGACAGGTGCAGTTACTGTTATTGTGAACCCGCTGCCAGTCATTACTGTCACTACTTCGGACGCCAATATCTGTGTGGGCGAAAGCTCTACACTGACGGCCACCAGCAACATTGCCGGAAGTACATTTGTATGGAGCAACGGTGGAAACACTGCTTCAATTACAGTTTCACCTGTTACCACAACAACCTATAATGTTACCGTTACCAGTCCTGAAGGATGTATAACGACAGGTGCAGTTACCGTTACTGTTTTCCCGAATCCTGTTCTGACGGTTACTGCAAGCGATAATGCCATCTGTTTTGGCGACCCGACAACAATATCCGTTT
>CAYSCE010000225.1:0-5476 GCA_964429475.1 uncultured Bacteroidaceae bacterium
TTGTTTTTGCTGTTGTTACGACGGTTCCATGTTCCGGCCGGCGTAAGAACCCTCGAAGAGATGCGAACTCTTCGAGGGTTAATTGTGGCCGGAACGGTGGAATGTCGTAACACGAGCTGTTTTTAGACAGGCTCTTAGTATTTAATCCACTTGAAAAGTTCGCGGAAGGACGGTTTCTTGCCATACATCAGAATGCCTGTGCGATAGATCCGGCCTGCGATCCATGTACTGAAAATAAAACCGCCGACCAGCAGCACCATGGATAAAGCCAGCTGCCAGATTGGTATTTCGAAGGGAAGCCGCGCGATCATCACAATGGGCGCCGTCCAGGGAATGATTGAAAGCCAGAAGGAAACAGGTCCGTCGGGATTATTCAAAACAAAGTTGAGACTAACCAGCGCCAGAATAAGTGGTACGGTGACCGGCAGCATAAACTGCTGCGTATCGGCATCGTTGTCGACCGCCGATCCGATGGCCGCAAACAGCGAGGCATACAACAAATATCCAAACAGAAAATAAAATACAAACACCACCAGAATATATCCGAAACGGATATGCGAAATTCCCTCCAGGAGCTGGTTTGACTGACTTTCGGAAATCTTCAGAGCATCCTGCTGTTGCTGAATATCGGTTTGCGACAAACCTTTATTCTCGACTGTAATCTTAGCCGGTTCCTTGTATTTGAACATTTCGGGATTGGCCTGCTGCAGGCTGAAAACAATCAGAAATGTAAATCCTATCCAAAGTATAAACTGCGTCAGACCTACCATAGCAACACCGATAATTTTTCCCAGCATAAGCTGGAAAGGCTTGATACTGCTGACAATGACTTCGACAATACGATTGGTTTTTTCTTCAATAACACCACGCATCACCTGCGAGCCGTACAGGAAAATAAACATATAAATCAGAATACCGCCCAGCAAGCCAAGTGCATAGCTGATTTCGGAATAGCTGCGTTCTTCTTCGCCTTCGCGGATAATGAAAGTATTGACTTTTACATTGACTGAAATATCTTTCAGAATTTCCTTGTCAATACCGGATAAAGACATCCGGTGCGCCTCGAGCTCTCGTTTTATAACGCCCTCAATGGTGGCCGTCATCGAAAAACCCATATCCTTTACCGAGCTCATTTTAACGGCATATGGCGGATTCACTGCCGATTCCGGAATGTATAAAACTGCGTCGTAGCCCAATTCTTCAAGCTTCTCGGAAGCCTCGTTGTAGGGCATGTAAATATTCTCGAAAACGACTTTACTGGTATTCGGAAATTTCCCATGGAACAAACCTGTTTCGTCCAAAACAGCAATACGTTTCTGCTGATCGGACATATTGGCCAGATACACCGGAACCACAAACAATGCTGCCATCAGAATGGGTCCGAGAATCGTCATAATAATAAATGACCTTTTCTGAACCCTCGACAAATATTCGCGGCGGATTATGATGAGAATTTTTTTCATTTGCGAATCATATTTTGGATGGAATTTCCGGTCACTTTCGAAATAAAAATTTCGTTCATCGATGGCAGCAACTCTTCAAAGCCTGTCAGGTGGCCGATATTCATTGCTTCCTTAATCAGTTCGTTGGACGAAACATGATCGTTCAGAACAATTTTGAGCGAACAGCATTCGTCGGTGTGTTGCATCTCGAGAATGGTTCCCATACGTTCAATAACTTCGGTCTGGCAGTTGGCAACCTGACGCAGTTTAATCTGATACAGATTCGAACCGTACTGCTTTTTAATATCCTGAACATCGCCCGACAGAATGACACGCGACTTGTTGATGAGTGCAATATCGTCGCACAATTCTTCTACCGAAGCCATGTTGTGGGTCGAAAAAATAATGGTTGCTCCGGCCGCTTTCAGCTTCAGAATTTCTTCTTTCAGCATTTCCGCATTGATGGGATCGAAGCCACTGAAAGGCTCATCGAAAATCAACAGTTTGGGTTCATGAATCACCGTGATGATGAACTGTACTTTTTGCTGCATACCTTTCGACAATTCCTCAACGCGGCGTCCCCACCAGTCTTCGATACCAAAGCGCATAAACCACTCCCGGAGCCGTTTGTAGGCCTCCTCTTTTTTCATACCTTTCAGCTGAGCCAGATACAGAGCCTGTTCCCCGACTTTCATTTTTTTGTACAAGCCGCGCTCTTCGGGTAAATAGCCAATGTCTTCGACGTGGTTGACATTCAGCGGCTCGCCTTTTAAAAACAGCTGCCCTGCGTCGGGACCAATAATCTGATTAATGATGCGGATCAGCGTCGTCTTCCCCGCTCCGTTGGGTCCGAGCAAACCAAAAATGGATTTCTCCTTAACGCTGATTGAAACATCATCCAGCGCTTTATGGTTGGCGAAACTCTTTGAGATATTCTGTGCTTCGAAATAAATCATACTGCAAGGTTAATCAAAATATTCCTTCATGCGGTCGAAAAACGATTTTTTCTTCTGACTGTTGTCCGGCGTAAAGCTCTTTTTGGTATTCATTTGTTCCAGAAATGCTTTTTCGTCCTTACTGACGGACTCGGGCACCCAGATATTGACGCTGACAATCAGATCGCCGCGTCCATAGCTGTTTAAAGCCGGCAGTCCCTTGCCTTTCAGCCGGAACATTTTACCGGGTTGTGTTCCTGAAGGAATTTTGATTCTTGCTTTTCCATCGAGGGTTGGCACATCGACCTGTGTTCCCAGCACAGCATCGGCATATGAAATGTCGTGTTCATACAACAGGTTGATGCCATCGCGCTTGAATAAATCGTGTTCAGTTTCTTCAATCAGAATGATTAAATCGCCCGGAACACCGCCACGCGGCGCTGCATTGCCTTTTCCCGACATACTCAGCTGCATGCCATGTTCGACGCCTGCCGGAATTTTGATGGTAATGACTTCTTCGCCTTTGGTAAGTCCGGTGCCGCTACACGAGGGACAACGGTCGGTAATGATTTTTCCTTCGCCGTTGCAATGCGGGCAGGTGGATGCTGTTTGCATCTGACCCAGGAAAGTATTGGTAACCCGCATCACGCGGCCCGATCCATGACAGGTGGTACAGGTGGTTGGCGAGCTGCCTTTGCGGGCACCGCTTCCACCGCAGGTTTCGCAATGAATATTTTTATTGACCCGGACTTTTTTCTCAACGCCATTGGCCACTTCTTCGAGGGTCAGTTTTACGCGGATGCGCAGATTCGAGCCCTGGGCCACCCGTTGCGACGAGCGGCTGCGGCCGAAACCACCAAAGCCTCCGCCAAAGAAATCGCCGAAAATATCGCCGAAGTTGCTGAAAATGTCATCCATGCTCATGCCGCCACCGTAGCCACTGGCGCCATTCATGCCGGCATGACCGAACTGATCGTAGCGCTGACGTTTTTCGGGATTGCTCAGCACTTCGTAGGCCTCGGCCGCTCCCTTGAATTTCTCCTCCGACTCTTTATCATCCGGATTTTTGTCGGGATGGTATTTGATGGCCATTTGCCGGTACGCCTTTTTCAGCTCATCGGTTGAAGCGTTTTTCGAAACGCCCAGCACTTCGTAATAATCTCGTTTACTCACACTCGTTCGTTTTAATTTCCAACCACCACTTTGGCATAACGAAGCACTTTTCCGCGCATCGAATAGCCTTTCTGAATCACATCGACCACTTTGCCTTTCATATCCGGACTTTCAATCATCGTGATTGCTTCATGAAAATCGGTATCAAACGGCTGATTCAGCGCGTCCATGGGTTCAAGACCCTTTTGTTTGAGAATGCCCAGCAGTTTCTGATAAATCAGCTCATAGCCTTGTTTTACAGCGTCAATTTCGGTTACAGATTCCATGCTGGCAAAGCCCCGTTCGAAGTCATCGATGACGGGCAGCACTTCCAGAATCAGGTCGGAGCCTGCGGTTTGCAGCAGATCAAATTTTTCCTGACGCATGCGTTTTTTGAAATTTTCGAAATCAGCAAACAGCCGCATGTATTTGTCCTGCCATTCGTTCACTTTCTGCTGAAGGCTTTCCATCGTCTCGATAACAGCATCGGGACAAGGCTTTTCGGCCTTATTTTCTTCGTTTCCCGATTCGTTTGATGTCGCTTCAATATTGTCCTGATCAGGGTTTTCCTGATTTTTCAATTCTTCGTTGTCACTCATTTTCTCTTTCTTTTTCCCAAATTTCATGATGAATGTTTGTATCGGATTTTTCCGCACGCGCGCCTGTCAAAAAGTTTGCCGCGTACATTATTAAGTCGTTTTGTCAGTCGGTTAATTGATCTTCGGCTATGCCAAGCGACGCAGCGGTGGCCACGAGCTCCTGCCAGACCTGCGGCAGCACCGGAATGCCGTCGCGCATATATTCCGCTTCGCGCGCTATTTCAGGTTCACCGGGTATAATGACTCTTTCATTTCCTTCCGAAGCGTGTGCCTGTCGGAAAGTCCTGATCCACATATCCATGTATTCCTTCACTTCGTCCACAGGACGGAAGCCATCGATGCGGATAGCGCCGAAAAAGTGTCCCAGTCCTGTTCCCGGAGCACCCGGTTTCGGATCGAGATAGGCTACCTGCGGCGGCACAAAAGGTCCGAAATTGGCGCCTGACAATATGGCTGACAAGATATCGACCATAGCGCCGAGGCAATAACCTTTGTGACTGGCATGTTCGTAATCGCCGCCCAAGGGCAGAATGGCGCCTCCATGGCGCAACACAGCCGGGTCGGTCGAGGCTTTGCCTTCAGCATCCTGTACAAATCCCTGCGGCGAAGCCTTGCCCTGTTTTTCCATGAGCTCGAGTTTACCGCGCGCAATGGGCGTTGTAGCAAAGTCGGCTGTAAACGGAGCTTCTTCTTTTCCCGGAATGGTAAAGGCAATGGGATTGGTACCAAGCAAACGGTCGAGGCTGAAAGTGGGCGCTACAAGCGCGTTTGCGTTGGTCATGGCAAAACCGATCATGTCGTGGCGGGCTGCCATCATGGTATAATAGCCGGCGATGCCGAAGTGATTCGAATTGCGCACAGCGACCCAGCCCGAGCCCACCTGTTCCGCTTTTTGGATAGCCAGTTCCATAGCGAATTTTCCGGCCACCATACCCGGCGCCAGGTCACCATCGACGGTAGCGGTCGAAGGTGTTTCGTGAACGACTTTCGGAACGGGTTGCATGTTCATACGGCCTTTCTGCCATAAACCGATGTAGTCTTTAATCCGCATCAGGCCGTGGCTTGGAATACCGCGCAATTCGGCGGCGATGAGCATGTCGGCAACAGTGTGTGCGTTTTCGGGCGAGCAACCGGCTTTCAGAAAAAGGGTTTGCACCAGATGAATCAATTGGTCTTTGGTATATCGCTGCATTTGATTTTTTTTGCAAAAGTAAGAAAACGGGAGTTATGAGTTATGGGTTATGAGCTATGAGTTATGCCCTTCGACTCCGCTCAGGGTGACATGAGTTATGAGTTAGTGGTAGTGGTCAGTAGCGAGTAGTCAGTGGTCAGTGGTCAGTGGTCAGTG
>CAYSCE010000226.1:0-5454 GCA_964429475.1 uncultured Bacteroidaceae bacterium
CACTGCGTCTGCGACTCCGGTGAGTGTAACAGTAAATGCTGTTCCTGCAACGCCGACCATCAGCGCCTCCGGACCGCTTACCTTCTGCAACGGCGGAAATGTTATCCTGACTTCAACTGCAGCCACTTCATATCATTGGTATCCGAATGGTGAGACCACGCAAAGCATTACTGTAAGCGCCACGGGCAATTATTATGTGGAAACCGGCAACGGTACAGGCTGCACTGCGTCTGCCACTCCGGTGAATGTTACTGTGAATGCCGTTCCTGCAACGCCGACTATCAGCGCCTCCGGACCGCTTACCTTCTGCAACGGTGACAGTGTTGTCCTGACTTCTTCAGCAGCCGGATTCTATCAATGGTATCCGGGTGGAGAAACCACACAAAGTATCACCGTTTCAACCAGTGGCAACTATTATGTCGAAACCGGCAATGGAAGCTGTACTGCTCAATCATCAGTTGTGGCAGTATCCGTGTTGGCCCGTCCGGCTGTTCCTGTGATTTCAGCTTCAGGTTCTTTGGTTTTCTGCGAAGGAGACAGTGTTGTATTGACCAGTTCTCTGGCCGATTCCTATCTCTGGAATCCATCCGGAAATACCGGACAGTCTTTGACTGTAATTGCAACAGGGACTTACTTTGTTGAAGTATTCAATTCTGCAGGATGTTCCAATACATCAGCTTCAGTTACCGTTACTGTGAATCCGAATCCGGCGATTAATCTGACGGGGCCCACTGTAGCTTGCGTAAACACCTCTGAAAGTTTCACAACAACGAACCTTTCAGGCATGAGCTATCTCTGGACGGTTGCCAATGCTACATTGACTTCCGGAAGTGGCACAAATACCATAGATGTGTTATTCCCTGATACAGGACTGGCTTCGGTTGAAGTGATTGTTTCGGATTTGTCAACCACGTGTTTCAGTCAGGCTGAACAAACAGTGATTGTATTGGAAGCTCCGCAGGCGTATGCAGGCGCCGATGTTTCGGTTTGTGCCGGGCAGAGTGTGCAATTGCATGCTTTTGGTGGCACCGGTTATCAGTGGTCACCACCACTCAATCTTTCCAATCCGACTATTGCTGATCCAATTGCAACGCCGTCTGTTACGACGGAATATGTTGTTCAGGTTGCCAATGGAAGCTGTACCGATTATGATACTGTAAAGGTTACTGTGAATGCATATCCTTTGGTTGATGCGGGTCCGGACTTGTATATTACGGATGACACCTGCGCTGTTCTGGCCGGAAGCGGCATCGGTACAGTGTTGTGGGCTCCTGCTGCAACGCTGGACAATGCATCTTCGCTTACTCCGACGGCCTGTCCGGATACTACTACCATGTACTTCCTCATGGTTACCGGTGCTGGTGGATGTGCTGCAATCGACAGTATGACTGTATTTGTATCAGCCACATCCGATGAACTTGATTTTCCGAATACATTTACGCCTAACAGCGACGGCACCAATGATATCTGGTATATCTCCGGTCTGGAGCAGTATCCGGATCATCGTCTGACGGTGTTCAACCGTTGGGGAAATCAGGTCTTCGATGCACAACCCTATGAGAACAATTGGGATGGAACCAGCCTGGGACGCGAGTTACCTGATGGAACCTATTTCTATGTGTTCGACAAAGGCAACGGCGAAGAACTGTTGAAAGGTTATTTAATGATTATCAGATAAGGAGGTTGTTATGAAAAAGATATGGATTTTGATTTTTGTAATCAGCGTTCAGACTGCTTTTGCGCAGCAGCTTCCTTTGCTGAGTCAGTACTCCTTTAATAAGTACCTGTACAATCCGGCTGCTGCCGGCGCTCAGGACCGCTTTGAAATTCTGACCGGCTATCGCAACCAGTGGACCGGATTTGAAGGAGCACCTCAAACAGCTTCTTTCACTGCTCATGGCCCGCTGGGGCAGGGCAGCTGTATCGGAGGCGATGCCTACAGCGACCGCATTGGTGCTACTTCGGAGCTCGGTTTCCATCTTACCTACGCCTATCAGGTTCGGGTGACAAACGATATCCGTTGGTCTTTCGGATTGCAGGCAGGCGCTGCACAGTTTACCATTGATGGAACTCAGCTCACAACCTACGAACCCAACGACCAGGTAGTGCCGTTGAATATGACTTCGGCTATGATGGCCGATGCTTCGTTTGGCACCTATCTGTTCAGTGACCGCTTTTTTGCCGGCGCATCGGTTCAACATCTTGCCGGTAGCTCAATTCTGTTCAGCAACGATTTTCCGAAAGATCAGGTAGGTTTACTCGATCGCCATCTGGTACTGCTGGGCGGATTGAAGCTCGATGCCGGCGAAAAACTGGCCGTTGAACCATCGCTGATGCTGCGCGCTGTGACAGGTGCACCCCTGCAGATTGATTTTTCATCAAGACTGATTTACGACAACAAATACTGGTTCGGACTGACCTATAGAACCCGCGCTGCATGGATTGCCATGATCGGGCTTGATATATCAGATCATTTTGTTCTGGGCTATGCATTCGATTATGCCACTACCGAGCTGCAGTCGTTTTCAGACAGAACGCATGAAATCATCCTTGGCTGGAAGTTCAATAAAAAGGAGAAATCCAACAAATTTATCTGAACCTGACGGCATCATACTACTAAAAACGGACGCAGCAATGTGTCCGTTTTTTTGGTGCCTGAAATTGGGTTTCAGCCGGAGTAAATTTTATGTTGTCAAGGGATTTAATTTTTTTTCTTCTTACCCGGTGTCCCGTTTGGATTGTTTATTATAAATGATTCCGGATTTGAAATATATTTCTTTTCAGCTTCGGAATAGGTCACTGAATAATTCTCGCGTCTGATTATTTTTCCTTTTTCATTATATTCAATTCTTCTGCATAAAAAATGGTAATACAAATCCTCATTATAGCCGGTATAAGAACTGTCTTCCCTTGAATGAATATAAAACGATTCTTCGCCTGCAACAGTTCCATTATTAAAATAGTATGTGTTTATTAATGTATCAGATGTTTTCCATGTTAAAAATCTGACTAATTGATTATCCCTGAATTCTTTTTCTGAAAATAAAAATCCATTTCGATAATACTGAATTGTGAAAGACGTAAGTAAACTATCACTGCTAACGAATGACGAATCCACTTTTTGTTGCTGACAATAAGAAGTTGAAAGAGCTGATGTTAAGAAAACAAACAATAACAGGTTTTTCATATCCGATAATTATTTTGACATAATCCCATTATTTAATAGAAATTTTCTCTGCATTTTTAAACACCTGTTTCCCTTTACATTGGCGGCAACGACAGCGCCTGTTTTATTTCTCTGAAATCAGGCTGGTACTGCTTTTCACGCGCACGCTCCATGTCGTAGATAATTCTCCCGAAGCGACCAAAAAACGGAAAGGCGATATTCCGGTATTCATATGTTTCGTCATTCAGAATATTGTCCTGATTGGTGTATATGGTTGCCGCCAGAAAAAACTCAACGCCTTCGCGCATATTCACAACATAGGCAACGTCAGTAGCAAAGCCATAAGACAAACCTACAATATTAAAAATCCTGAAGTCTTTATCCCGCAATGTGTCTTCTGAATCGCCGGCAATAAAATATTTTTTGTAGGAATCTTCGTATCGCGGTGCATGATAGTCGGCAAAAGTGGATTCGCGTGGATACATCGAAAAGTATTGCAGCAAAAACAACCGGTCGTGCGGACTCAGATTCCACCTTTTTTGTTCATCAACGGCTTCAGGCATGATAAACGCAACCATCATTTCCAGCGCATCTTCGAGTGGCAGAAAATTGTTGTTGCTGAAATCGCGTGGCTCGCAGATTTTTTCTTTGCCATTCCAGTAACCAACTCCTACTTTTGCATTAATCCCTTCAGGAATGCAATACTTGCTTTTATTCTCCAGCTCAGGTTGGGTGTAAATGACCTCACCCTTATTATTATAAAAATAAAAGGGGTTGGAAAATCTGTTTTCATCATCATTGCAATTGGCAAAGCGCTTCAGAATCATCGCATCATTATATCCTTTACGACGAAGTCCTTCGTTGAGATCTTGCTGACCCATGAATTCAAACAGTCGATTATAACTCCAGTTGTCCGACACCAGCAAAATGCGCCTGATAAAATTGGCCAGACATGGACAGTCCTCAACACCCGATGTGTCGGTTTTGAATTCTGTCTGACAGGAATGTTTTTTACCGATTTTCAGGCAGGTATACTTGTCAACGCCATACTTGCGGAGAGTTTCCAGCTTTTCAAGCGTTAGCATCAGGGTTGGCAGTTTCACCAGACTGGCCGGATAGAAATATTTATCCCTGCTGACTCCGAGTTTATGATAGGTCAGATGCGGCATTCCTTTTTCGTCGCGGTTTACTTCAACGTAAATCAGTTGCAGCTTGTACCACTCCGGCATCATATAAATTTCGGGAAACGAATCGCAATATTGTTCAAAAATCAATTTACCCAACATGCCTGAAGTATCGCGCTCCGCGGGCCAATCCTGAGCAGCCAGCGTGATGGAAATCAGCAGGCAGAAACCGGATAAAAAAGATCTGAACATTACTTGATTCTGATTTTCTGCCCCAATCTCAGAATAGAAGTTTTAGAAATGCCGTTTTTCGCACAGAGTTTATCAACGGTAGTACCATAACGTTTTGCAATGGCTGAGAGAGTATCGCCTTTTTTAACGATGTGGTAAGTAGCTCCGTAAGCTCCGGTTGTTGTAGCTGAACCGCCACCGATCTGATTTGATGCCGTTCCGGCCGAAGATCCGGTTCCGTTTACACCATTAGCCAGATAAGCTTTGTGAGTTTGCGAAATATTAAAATCGGCCTTGGTCAGAACCAAAGTGTCGCATTTAAGCCCAAGTGAATCGAAACGCATGATTTTCATCGGATCAAAAGCGTGATCGCGGTAGCGGCATTCGAAATGCAAATGTGGCCCGGCCCAATGGGCGCCGGTATTCCCACCGCCACCAATTAACTGGCCTGCCTTAACAAGCTGATTGGGTTTAACATACATTCTGGACAGATGCGCATAATAAGTTTCAAGACCATTGAAGTGCCTGATAATGACCAGGTTGCCATAACCACCGGTATTATAGGCTGCATATCGGACTTTGCCGTCAAAGGCAGCCCTGACAGGTGTACCCTGATCCAGTCCTATATCCACAGCTTTGTGCGCACGTCCCGAGCGCCAGCCATATCCCGAAGTGATTCCTCCAAGAAGCGGAGGGGTGAAACTACGACCATCAGCCAGAAGCGGAATTTTCACTGTGTCGGGCAGGGGGCCTGGTTCGGGATATAAATAAGCAAATGTAATGTCGTTCCAGTATTCATTGAACACTTTTGCGGTATCGGCAAGGCGTTTATCGCGTTCCAGCTCCTCCAGCGTGCTTACATAAGTCCACACATTGTCACTGTACAGAACAATGGCTTTGCCATTGCTGTATATGGTGTCCAGAATTAAAGAG
>CAYSCE010000227.1:0-5440 GCA_964429475.1 uncultured Bacteroidaceae bacterium
CGGGTGAATAAGTCCAGCATCCATCAGGCTATTTCTACATATGGAAATGATTTTGAAATAGAATATAAAAACTATGCAACCATATACCATTATCCAAAATTGGGAATTACATACAGAGTATTACCATACGACAAAAATAAAATAATCAGAAATATTATTTTCACAACACCATTTGTGGCTCATACTGAAACCGGAATAGCTCTTTTGGGAGCTCGCGGATCATTCATTGACAGCCTCTATAATTGTGAAATTTCATGTTATGACAACTATTGCGAATTAGTTCCCGCCCCAGGAATAAAATATATTTGCATATCTGATAAAAAGAATATCCTTAAAACATCAAATGTGTCATCAATAGTAATTTACAGTACTGATAGCCTTGAAAAATATCCTCCTGCTAATTACATATATGATACTCTTACAGAAATTCAAGCAGCAAAGCGTCTTTTCGAAGCAATGCGGGCAAACTCATATCTTCCGGAATTATCAAAATTAATGAAGGAAGGAATTGATGAGTTCTCGCCCAATGACACAAGATGTTTTTCAAGATCACTGGAGGTAAATATTCAGCAAAGCGATTATGATTTCGATATCGGGAAGTCAGGTTTCGATATGATGGTTTTATCCCGCAATGACACGGCATTCTACATCAGCGTTTCGAAAAAAGATTCTGCTGTGTTTTTGTATGAGAATGAACAGCTAATGAGTGATTTCATTTCCCGGCATAATGCGTTATATACATCAAATATTGACATTGAAAATGAAATTCAGTTTCCATCAAAAATTATTGTATTTGGCTATGGATGCGGATTTGCTGGTGTGCCCCCTCCCTATCTCCGCAAAATGGATGCACTTGTAAAAAACTTGAACTACAACGAAATATCAATCTGGCTTCGTTCTGCAAATCCTGAAATACGGGCATATGGAATTTATGGAATGAATGAGCTGTATAAAATGGGAAAACAAATTCAGAAGGCTGATCTGGAAATCATCAGACATTTGTTTGATTCATCCATTAAGTTGTATGCATGTAACGGGTGTTTATACGGAGAGCCCTTAATGTTCCGCAACGTAATAAAACACCGGGATTTTAGAAAACTTTTCAGAGAAAACAGAAAGTATCATTGATGTCAAAGCTGACAAAATGATTATTCACAGGACAATAATTATTTGGTAACAAAAAGAATAAAGTTTAAAATGACCCCACTCAAAATAAAACTTCTTGCCTTTAAAGGCGCACCGGATGCGGCGTTTGAAAATGCTGACACGCAAATTCAAAAACATATTGCATCGGAAAATTATGTACTGGTTGATGAGAACCCGGATGTATTGTATTTTCTTTCCGGCGGATCGGAAATGCCGGCAACAGAAGTGGTGGCGCCGGGCCGGTTTTATCTGCTGATCGGATCGAGGCACAACAATTCATACGCCTCAGCCACTGAAGTGAAAGCCTGGATGAATGCGCGCGGAATTCAGTCGCTGCTGCTCGATGCTGAAGAAGCTGAAACACGCGAAGTGCTTGAAAATTTTCTGAAAGTCAGAACAGCACTGGAAAAGCTGAAAGGCCAACGTGCCGGACTGATCGGTAACGTGTCGGACTGGCTGATTGCTTCAGCTATTGATGCGAACATTCTGAAAGAAAAAACCGGTACGGAACTGATTCAGATTTCCTGGGAAAAGCTGAAACATTTTTCTCAATACGAACCATCTGCAGCATTCCTGCAATCATTTGCCGGACACAACAACATGGACATGCAGGATACTGCCCGTGTGTATTCCATGCTCACCGAAACCATTGCGGCCAATAAGCTTGATGCGATTACCGTGGAATGTTTTCCCATGGTGAAAAAAGACGGCGTGACGGCCTGTCTGCCACTGGCGAAATTCAACAACGACGGCTTTCCTGCCGGCTGCGAAGGCGATATCACGGCCATCACAGGCATGATGCTGGGGAAAGAACTCACCGGCATGGTTCCGTGGATTGCCAATACCAACAAAGTAACGAATGATCTTTGTGTGTTTTCGCACTGTACCATTGCACCATGTCTGGTTGACAACATGCAGATTAAAACACATTTCGAAACCGGCATGGGCACAGCTGTTGAAGGCGATTTCAAAAACGACGTCATGACCATTTTCCGCTTCGACAATACATTGAGCAAAGCATTTGTCGCTACTACAAAAATCACCGGACGTCCCAAATCGCCTACTGCATGCCGCACACAGATTGAAGTACAACTTTCGGAACGCGAAGTGAATCTGCTGCGCGAAAATCCATTGGGCAACCATCATCTGATTCTGCCCGGCGACTGGTCGGAATTGATCTGTATGGCCTGTGATCTGATGAAAATTGAAGTATTGTAAAAAAAAATTTATCTATGCCTATTGACACCAGTAATTTATCAAATGAAGCATATGAAGCGGTTTTGATTGAGGCCGAGAAATTAACTCATGACCTGACATTGCATTTTGGCTTACTTTCATATCGGGCAAAAGACGAAGCTGACTATTTGAATAAAGCTAAAATATTAGCCCGTCAAATAAAAAAAATGGATGCAGAAGATGTAGAAGATTTTTTATTTGGATCAAAAATCAGTCTGACAAAACTACACGCCACACTGGACAAAATAATTTCGAATATCGATCGGGTGATTCAAATCCCGGAAGAAAAACGTTACTACGAATTTGGACGCTGACAATTGTGTTTAATCCGCGCCGGCAGCGACTTTCAACTCAAAGCCGGGCGTAGACTTTTTTAGTTTTTTGCAAAGGCTGTCTCAAATAGTCTTCAGCGACAAAAACAACATTCCATCGTCCGGATGCGACGCAGGAGCTGAAGGACATGGAACCGTTGTTTTTGCTGTTGTTCCGACGGTTCCATGTTCCGGCCGGCGTAAGAACCCTCGAAGAGTTCGGAACTCTTCGAGGGTTTGTTGTGGCCGGAACGGTGGAATGTCGGAACAACCGACTAATTTGAGAAAGCTATAACCAAGTTCTTCATTTCAGACTACGCCCTGCAGATTATAATCCGGATGTCTTGAGAAGTTGCAGATACTGAAGTGTTCTGAAACCGGGATTCATTGCCGAAATCACATAGACAGAAGGACACGTGAAAAAATATTTGAATCAAACGTCTTTCATGAGTATATTTGTACCTCATACCTGTCTGGTATGTCTGGGGGCAGTTACATACAGAAGCTATTGTCAGACACTGTCTGATAAAGAATGAACTGAATAAAAGTAATCATCTGACCTGCTATGAAAACAGTTTTTCCCATCATTGTAATACTCATGGTTTCATTGAAGTCTTATGCAACTGACACCACCAGAGTGCTGTTTATAGGTAACAGCATTACCTACTTTAACGACATGCCACAAACATTCGAAGATATCGCCAATTCGCTGGGCGATACAACCGAAATGACCATGTATGCGCCTGGCGGAACCGGCTTTGTCAATCATGTTTCCGATCCGGCGGTCTTCAATTATTTCCGCATGGGATGCTGGGATTATATCGTGCTGCAACCAGGTTCCAACGAATCGCCGGGCTATTCGTATCCGATCGATACAACCCTTCTCAGGGCAAGAATACTGGTCGACTCCATCTATAAATACAACCCCTGCGCAAAAATTCTGTATTACGAAATATCGTACGGCGTATGGGGCAACACCGCTTCGGATCTGACAACCTACAACAATACCATGGATCTTATCATCGGCAATCTCACCTATCTGGCCGATTCAACAGAAACTTTTTTTGCGCCGGTCGGCGAAGCCTTCAGAACCGCCTGGAACAGCAATCAGAACAATATGCTGTGGATGGCCTACGGCGATATTCATCCCAATGCCAAAGGATCGTATATGGCGGCCTGTACTTTTTATTCTTCCATTTTTCAGAAACCCTCGCACGGTACGCCCGTATTGGCAACCTTGTCGCCCGCTGCCGCCGACAGTGCGCAATTGCTGTGCGATTCGATTGTTCTCAATCACCTGTCCGACTGGCGCATCAATCAATACGATCAGACGACTGATTTCTCATGGACCATACAGTCCGACACGGTTTTCTTCAACAATCTGTCAGCCAACACCGACAGTCTGATCTGGTATTTCGGCGATGAACTGTTTTCGTATGAGCAGAATCCGGTGCATGAATACAGCTATTCAGGAACATTCACCGTTGAACTGGTCACCTGGAATCACGGATGTCAGCAGATTCATACGGAAGTGATTGTTGTTACTGTTTCGGGTTTCAACGAGGTGAAAAATGATTTTGATTCTGCCATAATATATCCAAATCCGGCACAGAGTCATCTGTTTATCAAAGCCGACAAGCCTCTTTTTTGCAAGCTTTTCACAGCTGATGGAAAACTTATTCTTGAAACAACAGAAACTGTTTTAAATCTGTCAGATCTGCCTGACGGTCTCTACCTTGTAACACTAACCGATGAGAAATCAATTAACATAACTGAAAAAATAGTTCTGATTCATTAATTCAATTTGTTTTAATTTAAAATTCGATAACTTTGACCTTTGGAAAAAATTGAACACAATCTGCTACAAAATCAGCGACCTCTGAATTATTAATGTTGTTCAATCATTCCGGTTTATTTATTTTGAATTACTACTTATGGAACAAATACAGGACAACAAACCGACCGAGGCGATTTGCAGATACACGGCGAAAAAATTGATACTTGCAAAAAAGTCGTCGGCTGAAATCAGACAGGCTTTATTGGAAAAAGGTATGGATGAGAAAAGTGCAGATGAACTGGTAGCTGATATTACGAACCAACTCAATACTGAAAAAAAAGAAATTGCCGAAAAAGACATGCGGCATGGAGCGCTCTGGTGCATCGGGGGTATTTTGGTGACCGTATTAACCTATTCAGCAGCCGGTGGCCACGGTACATACATCATTGCCTGGGGGGCCATGCTGTTCGGGGCCATTCAGTTCTTCAAAGGACTGTTCAATATTGAATAAAGTTCGGCATATGTATGGCCGGATCCGGCTTCTGATTATGTATACATCAGCACCGACAAAAACTGCTTGTGCGAAATACTGGATGAAACAGGCAAAACAGTGCTGCAGCAAACAGGAAATTCCATCTGCGTTTCGGAACTGACAGCAGGCTGGTATCTGATCAGGATTCTGAGTGAAGGCGAGGTTTTGCTGACCAGGAAAATGCTGATTGAATAATGACTGATTGAATTCAGCTTTACACACGATGGGAGATGAAGCGCATTATGCTTGTGCCTGATCATTCTACCGTATTGAATTATCGCAAGCCGCGCCGGCAGCGACTTTCAACTCAATGCCGGGCGCAACACGCCGCGTGACGATACATCTCAAAGGTGCTTCGCGTGGTCCTTTGTACCTGGGGCTGACGCCCAAGGCTAATATTATTCGATCAGCGTCCGCTGATCGCCTCAAAGGAACCAA